>CANRMH010000021.1 GCA_947631695.1 uncultured Lachnospiraceae bacterium
GGTAACCGGCTTCTAAGAGAACGGTGGAAAGGTACGCGAGTACGGAGCCTTTCCCGTTAGTCCCCGCAATATGCACAAAGGTCAGATCTTTCTGCGGGCGTCCCAGCTCGTCAAGCAATTCCCGGATCGTATCAAGGCCAAGAACGCTGCCGGACTTTGCAATTTTGTCAATGTAAGCCTTCGCTTCCTGATAGGTCAATTTCAGAATCCCTTTCCCGGAGCCTTGAAATCTGCTTTTCGCTCCGTTTTCTACTGGTGTTCATCATATCACTAAAACCGGAAACTCACAAGTGCATCGGTGAAAAATGTCCTATACTTTTGGGGAAGCATGGGTTATAATAATTCGTAGTCAATGATAAATGAAATGAGGAAAAACAGGATGAAACAGAAAAGTAATTTGCAGATACTCAAAGAAGGGACGCTCATAGGTCTTCGCAGCAGAGAGGAGATCTTTGTGCTGATGTCCGCATGTACGAATATGCCGTACGTGGCATGCCATCCCGAGACTTACGACGACCAGGTTTTGTTGTATTATAAAGAAGATGACGCGCACAAAGAGGCAAAGCGCCTGACAGAAGCGGGTAGTCCCGCGAGTGTGTCAAGGGTAGATGGAAAGGTGATGCTGCAGTTCTACAATAGCCTATTTCTGATGGGGGCGAATTGTCTGAAGGTCAACCGGGGAATGGAAAATGAGATCATGATTCAGCTGGCGGATCTGGTGCGCAGACCTGCAGGCGATTCGAAAGATCAGATGCGTGTAGAAAATCCGCAGCTCCATCTGACGGCGCTTTATCTGGCGCAGGAGCAGAGAAGTTCGAAGCCTTCCCGCAGCCCGGAGGAGATGCGGGAGCTTCAGGAGGAAGTGATGGTACATTTCAGCAGGGGACGGTATCTGATCGCGTCGGAGGAGGAAAGAGGGATCCCGCTTCTGAAGACGAACGACGGGAAGGTCTATCAGCCGATCTTTACGGATGCGGTAGAATTTAAGAAATTCGACCGGGAAAATAAATTAAAGGCAGGGATCGTAGAATTCGGCAATCTTGGCAAAGCGATGGCGAAGGAGGCGACCGGAGTCTCCATCAATCCGATGGGCGCGAACCTGATGATCCAGCTGGAGCAGCGGCTAACTCCTACATAAAAAATGAAGACGGTTCCTACTCTGACGCCGGAGATACGGTTAAGATGGTGGGCGTCGCCCCAAACACGCAGATTATTAACATGAAAGCGCTCGGAAACAGCGTCTGCACGGACGCAGTGCTGATTGCCGCGATTGAAGACGCCGTTGTCTTAGGCGCAGACGTGGTGAACCTCTCGCCTGGCACGCCTGAAGTCGGGTCTTCCTGTGCCAGTGAGTTTTTTCAAGGTATTCTGGAGGAACTGAGTCAGAGAGGCATCCTTGCGCTGGGCGCTATCGGCAACGATGGTTCATGGCTGAAGAACAATGGGGGCGGACATCCGAAAAAACTTTATGTGGGCGACGTCAATCTGTCGACCACAACCCCGCCTTCCTCCTATGCCGACTTCATGGGTGTGGCATGGGCTGACGGCGACGGAACAGTCGCACATTTCCTCCATGCCGCGGATCCATCGGGGAAATATCCTGCGATTGATTAATGGAGCACCTACGGGATTCCCGGCAGCCTGATGCTTCAACCCGAGATAACGGCGTTTGAAACCCGCATTGTTTCTGTAGACGGTTACTCAATCGACGGCTATACACCGCTGTCCGGGACTTCTATGGCGTCCCCGGAGATTGCGGGGATGGCGGCGCTGCTTTATCAATCACAGCAGACGAAGGATGTACGTTTCGGAGATCAGACATTTTTCAGCCGCGCACAGTCCGAGAGGGACGTCAACATGGAAAAACTGGTCAGCGGATTGCTTATGTCCACTGTAGAACCGATGAGAACAGAGGACGGTAGCTATTATACGCTTCTGCGTCAGGGAGCAGGCCTTGCTAATGTGAAAAATGCGATTCTTGCCGAATCTTATATCGACGTAAAAGGGCAGACCCGGGGCAGAGTGAAAGCCGAGGCGGCCGTAAAGTGCGAATGGATGCCGGACGTCTATAAGGTAACAGTAGATATTGAGCGAGACACATCCAATGCTCTGGAAGAAGCAGCGGAAAGTCAGACGGTTACTTTCGGTATGCAGTTTGATAAGCCTTATTTCGTGGTGGATGCGATAACTGTAACGATAGATGGCAAGGAACTGGAAAGCCAAGAGTATAATTTTGATGAAAAGGAAAAGACGATTTCTATCCCCGGCGAGAAAGTGACCAGAGATATTGTCGCGACCGTAACGATTGTGAAGCTTCCCTACACGGATGCGAAGGCAGTCAGCGGATTTGTAAATTTAAATGAATAATTCCCTGTAAGATGCCAGAATATTTAGATAAACCAACCGAGCCTGAGTCGGCCGAGTCGGTTCACGAGATCTTCGTGGATGTGAACGCGGGCGACTGGAGACTAACTGGAGCCGGAGTTCCTTGTAAAATAAGGAAAAACCGGCTCTTATCAATGTACGGAAATGATGTTGGGATTGAAATACCATTGAGCAAAAATACTTGAAATTTTATAGGGGGGGGGTATAATGAAATTTAGGTAAATGAAAACTATGAATGCAAAGGAGGTAACAAGTGAAGAGAAAATTTATGTCAGTTTTATTGTGCGCGGCGATGATCGCGACGGCATTTCCGGCAACGGCGCATGCGTCCCCGGAAGAAGGAACACGGGGTGGAGAGATCCGGGAGGCGAATTACGGGGTCAATGTCGCGGCGCAGGCGAAGGCGGAAGCAAGTTATACGAACTCTGCCTGCGGAGGCACCAGCTACATAAATGACGGTACTCTGGCCGGGAATACCGGATTCGTGACCTGGAATAGTTTCAGCTTCAGTGGGACGGATGTAACCTATCCGGTAACCACATCACTGAGATGGGAGAAAGATTATATTCTTACCGGTATGCGGATCATGTGGTGGGCGGATAATGCGAATCTTACGGCGGATGGCAATGTTACTTTTCCAAAGAGCTGCAAGGTAAAGTATCTGGATTCGGATGGCAGGGAGCAGACGGTCACAGGAATGACGGATGAGACAGGGCGCAGCGTTGACGAGGTGGGCGTAAAGTATGGAGACGATGCTGCGCAAGCCATAAATGGCGGAAACCAATACTGGAATTATGTGAAATTCTCGACGCCTATCCGGACAAATACGCTGAAGCTGGAGATCGAGCGAAACGGAACCCAGAAAAACGGCGTGGGCATTAGCGAGTGGGAGGCATTTGGCTATGTAGCGGTCAATTCCGGAAGAAACCTGGCTCCCAGGGCCATGTTGTCTTCCGATTGTGGGAATGATGTTCCGCTTGCCAATGTCAACGATGGCAAGCTGGCGGAGGGAGCAGATGCCGCATGGAATTCCTGTGGAGGCGAGAACTCCTATCCGACGAATCTTACTATGGAATGGTCAAGCGACGTGAATGTAGAAGGTTTTCGAGTGATGTGGTGGGCGGACAGCGCGGAAACAGAGGCCAGGGATCATGTCACATTTCCCAAATCCTGCCTGCTTCAGTATTATGATGAGCAGTCTTCAGCATGGACTGATATCACAGATCTGTCGGATGAAATCGGACAGGATGCAGAGTCGGTCGGCGTCAAATATGGAAGCGAGACGGAGGCGTCGTCCGGGGATGCGTCGCCATACCTGAACGGCGGGAATCGGTACTGGAACGGCGTCCTCCTGAAAGCACCCGTCACGGCTAAAAAACTGCGCCTTGTAGTTGATCGAAGCGGATCGGAGAAGAATGGGATCGGCATAGGTGAGCTGGAGGTCTACGGGACAGGTGGAGAAGGAGTGAATGTTGCTACGGATGCAATGGCCTCATCTCCGTCGATGAATGCTTTGGTGAGCCGTCCGGCATCGATGGTCAACGACGGAAAGCTTGCAAGCGGTCCCGGTACAGAATGGGACACATGGAGTACGGATCTCTATCCCGTTCCCGTCACGCTGACATGGGATAAACCCTACGAGCTGACGGGCATGCGCGTGATGTGGTGGGCGGACAATGGAAATCTTACCGCTAACGACCATGTGACTTTTCCGAAGAGCTGTAAGTTCGAATATTATGATTATTCCGGGGATGGATGGACGGAACTGACCGGGATGACAGATGAAAATGGAGAGAACACAGACTCCGTGGGGGTCAAGTACGGAAGCGCAGCTCAGGCATCGGATGTGGCGGCGAATTTCCTGAACGGCAACAATCGCTACTGGAATCTGGTCACTTTCAATGAACCGATATGGACGACGCAGGTTCGTTTGAAGATTGACCGGAACGGCACAGAGAAAAACGGCGTCGCAATCGGTGAATGGGAGGTCTTTGGCACGGAGCTGACAGCGGAGGCCAACCGTCTGATTACCGGCGTGATCGAAGGAGAAGAAACTGTCATAAAGGGAAGCACGCATACGTATACGGCGAATAGTCTGCCTGTCGGGCTTGATGGGCTGACCTTTGGCTGGTCGCTCGCAGACAATGAGGAAGGGATTCTGGAGATTGAGGGTTCCGCAGCGGATCAGACCGTACAGGTAAAAGCTTTAAAGAGCGGAAATGCGGCTTTGTGCTTAAAGATTTCCCGACAGGAAGGGGACATGACGGTGGAACGTGATGTGACTTTCCCGATCCAGGTGGAGGAGATTGACAGCATCGATGACTATGTCACGGCGACTATGGCGGGAAGGGCGCCGATTCTTCCCAAAACGGTGGTTGCGAATGGAATTGAATTCGATGACCCGACCCCGTCCGTAAAGGGGAACCATGATTACGATTTTGGAGAGACATTTAATTCTAAGCTTGTCCCGGTGGAATGGGAGGATGTGGATCCCAAATTGTATGCGGAGGATCAAGTGGGATCTACTTTTGAAGTAAAGGGAAAGGTGAGCGATGTTTACGAGGCGACAGCGAAGGTTACCGTGAAGAAACCGGCAGCTGTGTCCGGAGCCAACAGCACCGTCACTTTTGAAAATATCAGGCTGACGGATGAATTCTGGAAACCAAAGCAGAAGGTCAATGCGCTGAATTCACTGAGCGCGTCGATCAGCCACATTGAGGAGCCCTCAGGCGGGGAACCCAATTTTATCAATGCGGTCAGAAAACTGAATGGTGAGGCCTATAACAAGTTCTCCGGGATGGTCTTCCAGGACTCTGATATTTATAAAAGTCTGGAAGCGATCTCCTATACGCTGTCCGTGATTCATGACGACCAGGATCCGGAAATAGTGGCGCAGAGGAAAAAGCTGGAAGAAAAGATTGCTTACTGGATCTCCCTGATTGAGCAGGTGCAGTATGCGGACGGCTACATCGACACATTTTTCACACTGAGGAGCACCAGCTACGGGGGCGGTACCAGTGCGGGTACGCACCGCTGGAGAGATTTCGTGAATCATGAGATGTACTGTGCCGGACATTTGCTAGAGGCTGTTGTGGCGTATACCCGTTACCGGGAGCAGATTGGGAAACCGGACTACAGCCTTTATGTGGTAGGAAAAAGATGCGCAGACAACATCGTAAATCTTTTCGGACCGGGCGGAAGCCGCCATGAAGTGCCGGGGCATGAGGAGATTGAGCTGGCTTTGGTGAAGTTTTCTAAGCTGGCGGAGGAGTACGAGGGAGCGGATGCAGGACAGAAGTATGTGGACACGGCGAAGCTTTTGATTGACCGCCGGGGTGAAGATCCTTCCCTCAGAGAGAGCGGATACAATTTCAGAAGGGAACAGGGATATGCCCAGGATACTACGCCCATTAAGGAAGAGACGGAGGCGGTTGGCCATGCAGTGCGGGCTTGCTATTTCTATGCGGGTGTGACGGATATCGCCACGCTTCTGGAAGAGGGCGATCCCGAGAGGGAGGCTTACCTGAATGCAATGGATCGCATCTGGGATTCTGTGACAAATACGAAAAGTTACATTACCGGCGGCATCGGATCCACCGGCGGCAGTTCAGCAGCCGAAGGATTTGGCGAAGCCTTCTATCTGCCGAATGATAAATCCTATTGCGAGGTGTGTGCATGCATTGCCCTGGCTAACTGGAACCAGCGGATGAACCTGGTGCACGAGGATGCGATGTATGCGGATGTGATGGAGCGAACTCTTTACAATGCGGTTCTTGTGGGGACAAATCTGGACGGAAATCTGTTCTACTATGATTCCCGGCTGGAAGTGAACGGCGGAAATCCGCGTTCCAGCTGGTTTGGAGTTGCCTGCTGTCCTCCGAACCTGATGAGGACGATTGCAAAACTGAGCGAATATATGTATACCGTACATGGGAATAACGTATTTGTGAATCTGTATATCGGGAGTGACGGCGCCATAAATGTAGGCGGGACAAAGGTCGGAATCAGGCAGGATACAAAATATCCCTGGGAGGGCAAAGTTGGCATTACGGTCAGCCCGGAGAAAAACAAGACATTTACTATGAAGATCCGGATTCCCGGATGGGTCAGTGAGCAGGAAAATAAGAAGGTCGCCATTCGGGTAAATGGCGAGACCGTGAAGGGGAAGGCGGAGAAGGGCTATGTCTCTATTCGCCGCACCTGGAAAGCCGGCGACGTCGTGACAATGGATATCCCGATGGAGATCCGCAAGACGGAGGCGAACCCCTACGTCACGACGAATGCAGGAAGGATTGCGCTGGAGCGCGGCCCGATTGTGTACTGCATGGAGAAAGCCGGAAATGCTCAGAGAAATAAAGAGATTGAAAACTTCAGCCCGCTGAACTTCGTGATTCCCAGGAACGCGAAGCTGAATGCAGAGTATCATGCGGACCTGCTGAATGGAGTGGTAGAGATCACCGGCGATGTGAAATACAAGAGCGGCGGGAAATTGATTGATGCGAAGCTGCAGGCGGTGCCATATTATGCGTGGAACAACCGGGGAGACGACGGCGTACAGGGGCAGAACAATTCCAGCCAGATGCTGATCTGGACGACGGCAGGCGAAAATATTCCGGAAGAAACGGACACCACGCGTCTGCAGGCGGCCATCGGTGCTGAGGTGGATGCGGAGGATACCTACACGCCGTCCAGCTGGAAGGTTTATGCGGATGCACTGGCGGAGGCTTTAGACGCGCTGGCGGAGGCAGAAAGCTTGACGCAGGATGAGGCGGATCGGGCAACGGAGAAGCTGGAGAGAGCAGCGGAAGCCCTGGAGAAAAAGGCGGACAAGAGCCAGCTGCAGGCGGCGATCGACGTGGCGAAAGCGATTCCGGCGGCGGATGAGGCGAAGTATACGGAAGACAGCTGGAAGACATTCCAGGCGGCGCTTCAGGACGCCGGGAAAGTATTTGCGGATGAGGAAGCGACGCAGGCGGAGGTGACGGCGGCGGTATATGGTCTGGCAACCGCGCAGGCATCCCTGTTCAGGAAGGCGGATAAGACTAAGCTGCAGGCTGCAGTCGATGCTGCGAAAGAGATTGCGTCCGGAGACGGGACAAATTACACAGAGAGCAGTTGGAAAACATTCCGGGAGGCGCTTGGGGATGCAGAGGAAGTCTTGGCGGATGAGAAAGCGGTTCAGGTGCAGGTGACAGCAGTGCTGTACAGCCTGATGAAAGCGCAGGGAGATCTGATCAAGCTGACAGACAAGGCGGATTTGCAGGCGGCAGTTGACGCCGCGAAAGCGATTCCGGATACGGACAAGGGAAAATACACGGAGAAAAGCTGGAAGGTATTCCGGGAGGCACTGGCGGATGCTGAGGAAGTTCTGGCGGAGGCGAACCCATCTCAGGAGCGTGTGTCTATAGCGGCCCACGATTTGAGGAAAGCGCAGAACAGTTTGGAGAAAGCGCCTGAACAGGCGGAACCATCCGAACCACCAAGACCAGTGAGCGAAATCTTCGCGGATGTGGAGGCAGGAGACTGGTTTGAAGAAGAGGTGCAGTACGTCTATGACTGGGGGATTATGACGGGTCTGGACGGAATCTGTTTTGGACCTGACAATGTCTTAAGCCGGGCACAGTTTGCGGTTATCCTGTGGAGAATGGAGGGAGAACCCTCTGTCTCAGGCACGGCGAAGCAGTTTGCGGATGTGCCGGAGACAGGTGAATGTTTCTTCCGCGGCGCCGTCAAGTGGGCCAGCGGCGAGGGAATCATTACCGGCTATGAGGGCGGCGCCAGGGCAGGGATGTTCGGTCCGGACGACGCCGTCACCAGGGAGCAGCTGGCGACGATGCTGTATCGATATGCGGATTATAAGAAGGACGATATCACGGCGTCAGCAGATCTGGATCTGTATCCGGACGGTACAGATGTGTCCGGATTTGCGGAGAAAGGAGTGAAGTGGGCCGTCGGCGCAGGAATTCTCAAGGGAAATGAAAAGGATCAGACGCTCGCTCCGCAGGATGCGGCGAAACGCGCACAGGCGGCGACCATGCTCAGGAGATTCCTGAAATATCATGAAAATTAGGCAAATGAAAATCCTGGATGCAAAGGAGGTAACAAGTGAAGAGAAAATTTATGTCAGTTTTATTGTGCGCGGCGATGATCACGACGGCATTTCCGGCAACGGCGTATGCGTCCCCGGGGGAGAAAAAGGAAGAGGCGGCAGTTGCTGTTGCGGTCACGGATGCACAGGCGCCGCAGAATGGGCTGATTGCGGATTATTCCTTTGTTGAACAGCCGGAAGACGGTAAGAACGTGGAGAACCAGGCAAAAGGCGAAGGAGCTGTGGGAGACGCAGTCATACAGAACGATGGCACGGCCCGGTGGGAGGACAGCGCCCTGGTATTCAACGGGGAAGGAGATTCAGGGACGCCGACAGGAACCTGGGTATTGCTTCCGCAGAACATCCTGAAGGGGAAGGCGTCGGCGACCGTCAGCATGGAAGTGAAGGTGGATCCGGAAACATTTGCGAACGATCACTTCGTGTGGAATATCGGAAATGAAGGTACACTTACGGATTGGTTCATATCCTTAAAGACGGAGCGCGGACACCGTACGGCTATCAAATATGACGGAAGTGAGAAGATTGCCTCCGCGGGTAATGTCGTAGAGCCAGACCACTGGTATCAGCTGACGTCGGTGGTCGACGCCCAGGCGCATACTCTGACTTTCTATATTGACGGAAAAAAAGTGGCAGAGAAGCAGGACGCCAAACTGTCTCTGGAAATGGTGAGCGATCAGTCGAGGAATACAATCGGTCGTTCGCCTTATGCGGCGGATAGGCTGTTTAAGGGAGCCGTCTCAACTTTCCGGGTGTACGACAGGGCTTTGAGCGGAGATGAAGTGATGGATTTGTCGGATGCAGACGGCGGGATTCATGCCGATTACTTTAAGGAGAATGCCGGAAAGGTTCTGGAGGGCATCGGGGACTTTACAATCATGAGCAATATCTATGGCCTGCCGGGTTGTGGGGGAGCCGTGACTTGGACTTCGGATATGAAAGAAGTCACGATTGCGGAGGACGGAGTGACGGCGATGGTGACTCAGCCTGCGGAAGGCGGGGAGGCGGTAACCGGAACGCTCACCGCGAATGCAGGACTTCGCGGACAGATAGCTTCGCGCAAGGTGAATGTCACCATCCTTCCTGCGGGAACTGTGGATCTGCAGGAGGGGTTGATCGCGGACTATTCCTTTGTGGAGAGACCAGAGGATGGGAAGACGGTAAAGAACAGGGCGGAAGAAAGCACGGTGGGAGATGCAGCGGTGCAGAATCCGGACACCGCCGTGTGGGAGCATAGCGGTTTGACGTTAAGCGGAGAGGGAACAACTAACGTAGCGACGGGAACCTGGGTATTGTTGCCGGGCGATATCCTGAAAGGGAAAACTTCTGCAACCATCAGTCTTGAGGTGAAAGCAGACGCAGAGATCCTGCCCAAAGACCATTTCGTGTGGAGCATCGGAAGCAACACCGGCACGATGCCTTATTGGTTTGCACATATGGGAGTTCCCCGGACGACGCTGGGGAATGGCTCCGGCAGGGCAGGGGAGATCACGGCGACGGGATCGCGCAAGCTGGAGGCAGATCGCTGGTATCAGATGACATCTGTGCTTGATGCTGGCTCGCACAGCTGCACCTTCTATATTGACGGACAGAAGGTGGGAGAGGTACAGAACAAGCTGCTGTCCCTCGAAAAAGTGAACGATCAGTCCAGAAACACGATTGGACTCTCTCCGTTTGACGCTGATCCGCTTTTCAAGGGAGCGGTTTCCACCTTCCGAGTGTATGACAGGGCGCTGAGCGAGACGGAGATTAAGAAGCTGTCCGATACGGACGGTCCGCTTCACACGGATCAAATTAACAAGTTTATAAATGAAGTGGGCGATGTTGTGATTTCAGACACGTCACACAAGCTGTGGGATTATAATGGAACTGTGACATGGAAATCCGACATGAAGGAAATTACAATCGCCGGGGACGGCCTCAGTGCGTCGGTGAAGCAGCCGGAGACAGGAGCCGCTGCGGTGACCGGGAACCTCACTGCAGTTGTTTCGTACCGCGGAGCAACGATGGAGAAGAAGGTCGGTGTCACAGTCCTTCCGGAGGCAGCTCCGGACGATCCCTATGGCTATCTGATGGTTCATTTTCTCAATGAGTCTCCCGACGGATATCCAGAGAGGGTGTATTTAAGCGTTTCACAAGGGGACGATCCCAGGGATTGGCTCCCGTTAAACGGAGGCGAGGCCGTTCTTGCCTCCGACAGGAGCATGACAGGTTCCAGGGATCCGTTTATTACCTACAGTCCCGAGACAGAGACATATTACATCATCTCTACGGATCTCCGCTGGGTCAATGGCCCGGTTCCTGGCGGGTTGCATGGAGCCCTGCAATATGAAACCGGGAAGATTAATGTATGGGAATCGAAAGACCTGATCCACTGGAGCGGGGGGCATCAGCTGGATCCGTCTCTGGACGGGTACCAGCCAGGCTCAGATGGGCAAGGCGTGGGCGCCGGAAGCAACCTGGGTGGATGATTATTACGGGGAAGGACAGGGAGCCTTTGTTGTATACTGGTCTGCCGGCCTCTATGCGGACGATGATTATGCCTATACAAAGGGTGGCGCCGGCGTGATCCACTGGGGCGTTACCAGGGATTTTACACAGTCCACGTATGAATATGGCGGAGTTTTTGTGAAAAAGGATTATACAGTCATTGACGCGACGATTCTGCAGGATAATGGAAAGACCTATCGGGTTGTGAAAAAAGAAAGCGAGAGGAAGTGCTTCATGGAATCCACGACGGCCAAGCGCTGGTGGGAACCAGAGGCGGAGTGGACGATGGTCTGCACGGATGTCACTAATGGAGTGTTTGAAGGGGAGGGACCGGCCGCATATCCGGATCACCAGAAGGAAAACGGCTGGTACCTGCTGGTGGATGATTTCACACATTATCGCGCACTTTCCAGCGATCATCTGGATGAGGGCTGGACGGTGACTGATGAAAAAGATTTCCACACCCGGAGCCGTATGAGGCATGGAGGAGTTCTTTCCCTGACCAAAGCACAGTACGACGCGATCCGCCAGGCGGATGCCTCGTCTGCTGTTTCGGAGGACTTGGGGAACATTCAGGTGACAATGAATGTAGATAAGAGCAGCGTGGAGGCGGCCCTTCCGGAGACGGCTGAGGTGAACCTCCGTTACAACCGCGGCACAGCACAGCTTCCTGTAGAATGGGATTTGTCCAGGGTGAAAATGGAAGTGCCGGGAACCTATCAGGTGTCAGGACTCGTTCAATCAATCGGCGTAAATGGAAACAATTGGGTCGGCGACGGCGGCTCGACAGCCTGGTATGCAAAAAATAAGAAACTGTACAGTACTACGGCAATCACGGTGAAGGCATCCGTGGAGGTAAAGGACGCCGACGCCACCCGTTTACAGAACGCAATTGAAGCCAAAGTGGACGGGGAGGACACCTACATGCCGTCCAGCTGGAAGCCTTATGCGGATGCACTTGCAAAGGCGAAGGAAACCCTGGCGGATGCCGTCAGCTTAACCCAGGATGAGCTGGATCAGGCAGCGGAGACCCTAGAAAAGGCGACGGAAGCTCTGACGAAGCTGACGGACAAGGAAACTTTGCGGGCAGTCGTCGAGGATGCGAAAAGGATTCCGGCGGCGGATCAAGAGAAATACACGAAGAACAGCTGGAAGGCTTACACGGATGCTCTGTCGGAGGCGGAAGTAGTGCTGGCAGATAAAGATGCCGCTCCGGAGCAGGTAAAGGCGGCAGAGGACAGCCTTGAGAAAGCGGTGGAATCCCTGTTCAGGCTGGCGGATAAGACGGCCCTGCAGGCGGCGGTTGACGAAGCAGAAGAAATCCCGGTCACAGATGAAGCGAAATATCTGCCGTCCGGCTGGAAAGTATTCCAGGCAGAGCTGGGAAAGGCCAGGGAGATGCTGGCAGATGAGGAAGTGACGCAGGCGGAGGTGACAGCGGCAGTCTACAGCCTGATGAAAGCGCAGGAGAAGCTGGTCAGGCTGGCAGACAAGACAGACCTTCAGGCAGCAGTCGATGAGGCAAAGAAAGTTCCGGATACGGATAAGGAAAACTATACGGCGGAGAGCTGGAAAGCCTTCAGGGATGCATTGGTGGATGCCGAAGAAGTTCTGGCAGAGGAAAATCCATCCCAGGAAGAGGTGTCGATCGCTGCGCACGACCTGGTTCGGACCCGGATAGGCTTGACGAAAGCGCCTGAGCCGACAGAGCCGAGTGAGCCGACGTATCCGGAAGAACTGGCCGGCCCGGTGCGGGAGATGTTTGTGGATGTAAGAGCCGGCGACTGGTTCGAGGCGGATGTGCAGTACGTCTATGACCGCGGAATCATGACCGGTTTGGACAAGACATATTTCGGTCCGAATCACATTTTAAGCAGGGCCCAGTTTGCGTTGATCCTGTGGAGAATGGAGGGTAAGCCGAAAGCGGACAGCAGGGCGAAGAGATTTACAGATGTGCCGGAGACAGGTGAATGCTACTTCCGAGACGCCGTGAAGTGGGCGAGCGGCGAGGGAATTATCACCGGCTACGAGGACGGTTCCAGAGCAGGTATGTTTGGTCCGTCCGACGCCGTCACCCGCGAACAGCTGGCGACGATGCTGTATCGATATGCGGATTATAAGAAGTATGATGTTACGGCGGCTGCAGACCTGGGAAAATATTCGGACGGCGCAAATGTGTCCGGATATGCGGAGAAGGCAATGAGCTGGGCAGTCGGCACCGGTATCCTGAAAGGGAACGGGCAGGACCAGACGCTCGCCCCGAAGGATGAGGCGGAGCGCGCGCAGGCGGCGGCCATGATCCGGAGATTTCTGGAGATGCCAGAAAACTGATAAGCCGGATAACTCATTGCTGACGGTTGTAAAATAAGGAAAAGAGGACGGCGCGGCCACTCTGGTCCGCGCCGCCTCTGTGGTTTGCTGAAAGGCAGGAGCTATCCCACCGTAATTGCTACCTTATTTCCGCTGAACGCTATGCCGTATTTGAAAATAGTTTCGATGCCCGCAGGGATCAGCCAGGTTCTGCCGCGTTTTTTTGCACCTTTGACACTTGCCTTTCCGTTATATTCCAAAGCTTTGCCGCTTCTTTCACAAACATCATATCAGCCAGCGATCGGAGCCCTCCTTACAGTGTTTTATATTGTTATTACGATCATTATTCGGAAGTTTGTCAATAAACTTCCGAACAATATCTTCAAACTTCTGCAAAACTTTCTCTCAGCTGCGCGAGCATCCGCTCCGCGATGGGTGTGAAAACCTGATGCTTTTTCCAGATCAGGTACATTTTCGATTCCAGTTTCGGAAACAGAGGGCGGAATACCAGTCCACTCTGCGGGCTGGTGTTGATCAGGTGGCGAAATGTAAGGAGATACCCGAGGCCTTCCCTGACAAAGAGAGAAGCATTGTAGGAAAGGCGGAAGGAACCTTCCAGATGGAGTCCTTCCATTTTTTCCCCGCACCAGAGCGGGATATCACGCTTCCATCCCTGTTCGGAGCAGAAAAGGGGCAGTCCGGCAAGATCCTCTGCGCGGACGTCCTTTTTTTTCGCCAGCGGGCAGCCCGACGGCATGACAAGTCCCCAGACGTCCGCCTCCGGAAAACAGAGATAGTGGTATTTCGCGGTGTCCGGCTCCTCGGCGAGCACGGCAAAATCGAGGACACCTTTGTCGAGTTTTTCCGTGACCTGTTCCGTATCCCCGCTGGTAATGTGATAGCGCAGATCGGGATAAATACTTTTGAATTTTCGGATCTCCCGTGCAAGATAACGGATCTGATTGGATTCGGCGAGTCCGAAATAGATGTCTCCGCCTGTGACGTCGTCCAGCGACACAAATTCTCCGATAATCTTATCCGCCATAGATACCAGATCCTCCGCGCGTTTTTTGAGCAGGGAGCCTTCCTCGGTCAGTTCGATGTGGAAACTGCGGCGGATAAAGAGTTTTTTTCCCAATTCTTCTTCCAGAGCCTGTATCTGTTTCGAGAGGGTGGGCTGGGAGATATGCAGGTACTCCGAGGCTCGTGTCATGCTTCCCTCCCGCGCCACGGTCAGAAAGTTGCGCAGTGTGCGGATTTCCATTGTAATTTCTCCTTTCGGTGTTTTACGGGTTTCAAAGGTATCGCGTTATTCAAAAAAGGAATATCATGATATAAATTATAATAATTAGCGCAGCGGACGTCAAGCGGGTATAATAAAACCAGACAATAGAACGATCTGCAGGGAATTTTTGAACCTGACATCATTGCAATCGGAAAGGATGGTAAATGAAAATGACAGAAACAATGAAACCGGAACTTACGGACAGCTGGGATAAGACGTTTCCAAAGAGCGAAAAAGTGAATCATCGGAAGGTAACTTTCGCCAACCGCTATGGGATTACGCTGGCGGCGGATATGTACACGCCGAAAGCTGCGGGCGGCAAGTTTCCCGCCATCGCGGTATGTGGCCCCTTCGGGGCGGTGAAGGAGCAGGCGGCGGGACTCTATGCCCAGACAATGGCTGAGCGGGGATATCTGACCATCGCCTTTGACCCTTCCTTCACAGGCGAAAGCGGCGGAACGCCCCGCTATATGGCTTCGCCGGATATCAACACGGAGGATTTCCAGGCGGCTGTCGATTTTCTGTCCGTCCAGGAAAATGTTGACCCCGAACGGATTGGTATCATCGGGATCTGCGGCTGGGGCGGCATGGCGCTGAACGCTGCCGCGCTGGATACCCGGGTGAAAGCCACCGCGGCCATGACCATGTACGATATGACGAGGGTCAATGCAAAGGGCTATTTTGACGCGGAGGATTCTGCGGATGCGAGATATGAGAAGAAAAAAGCCATGAATGAACAGAGGATTGCTGATTTCCGTTCCGGAAATTACGCGCTCGGAGGAGGTGTGGTGGATCCTCTGCCCGACGACGCGCCCTTCTTTGTGAAGGATTACTATGACTACTACAAGACCGAGCGCGGCTATCATCCCCGGAGCCTGAATTCCAACGGCGGCTGGAATGTCATCGGCTGCATGAGCTTTCTGAACCAGCCCATCCTGCAGTATTCCAACGAGATCAGAAGCGCCGTCCTGATCGTTCACGGGGAGAAGGCACATTCCTGCTATTTTTCGCGTGACGCTTATGCGGCGATGGTAAAGGACAATCCTTTTGCAGACAACAAGGAGCTGCTCATTATTCCGGACGCCGTACACACGGATCTCTATGACGGCGGCGGAAAAGATGCCATTCCGTTTGAAAAGCTTGCCGAGTTCTTCGGCACATACCTGTGTGAGAACAGGGACTAGACAGGATGACTCAGGGAGGGTGAGGACATGAAGCGGACACTTGCCTTTTTGCTGACGGCTTGTCTCTGCCTGGCGCCGTCAGCCGGGCTTGTATCCTCCGCCCCGTCCGGCACGACTTACACCGCCAGCCGCGCGCAGGCGGCTGCGATGCTCCGGAGATTCCTGGAGAACGCGGTAAAATAAATGACATAGAAAGAGTGATCTGTCAGTAGACGGAGAGAGTTCCAACGCAAGCGCTGTGAGGCGGACGAAAGTTCTGCAAAGCAGCGCTTCTTTTTAAATAAGCAAGAAAGATATACCGAAATATTCATTGTTTTATGTTGACATAAAAATTCTAATGTGCTATTATGTAATCGAAAATCAGATCGATTCTGACATTAAAGGATCAAAGAATTATCCAGGCTGGATCAGCCAAAGCTTTCCATTTTTTTCAGGCAGGCAAATAACAACGAAAAAACAGAAAAAAGAAATCGGAAAAGATGTTGCAAATTTGAGACATTTTGTGTATACTCACTGTAAAAGTTATGAGCTTGAACAATTCCCGGCTTTTGCGGAGGCGGGCGGCCCTGTTCAGCAGATACTTCGATATTCGCGTCTTTTCCGGAGAGAGGAGTGACGTGATGAATCAAACAGCAGAAAGCAAAGAAACATTTCTTATGAAGCCGAAGGTGGACTTCTGCTTCAAAAAACTGATGGAGGATGAGGAGGTGCGCAAGGGCTTCCTTGCAGCGCTTCTGGGGATCGAACCGGAGGAGATCCTCAGCACAGAACTGATGCCGACGCACCTGGGAAGGAATTACCCGGATGATAAGGAGGGGATTCTGGATGTGAGGATCCTGCTGAACAAAAAGGAGCAGGTGAACCTGGAGATCCAGCTGGCGTCGCATAAGTACTGGAGGGAGCGGTCGCTGTTCTATCTGTGCAGGATGTTCACAGAGCAGCTCCACAGGAGCGACCTCTATGAGAAAGCTCAAAGATGCATCCATGTGAGCATTCTTGACTTCGTGTTGTTTCCGGAAGATGAGGAGTATTACTCGAGGTTTCATCTTTGGGACGACAAGCGGAGGAGAATGTATTCCAGCAAGCTGGAGCTGCATCTTTTGGAGCTGCCGAAGCTGAAGACAGGCGGATCTGAGGGAAATCCACTTCTGCGCTGGGCGCAGTTTATCAACAGTGAGACGAAGGAGGAATTTGAGATGGTGACGAAGGACGACCCATATTTAAAGAAGGCATATGAAAGGCTGGAGGAGGTCAGCGGCGATCCGGAGAGACGGTGGGAGTATGAGGCCAGGGAGAAAGCGATCCGGGATTACATATCGATGATGAACGGCTCCTGGGAGGACGGTTATGAGAGCGGGGACAAAGAAGGCTATGAGCGCGGGAAGAACGAAATGAAGCGGCAGATGGAGCAGAAGATGGAACAACAAAAGCGGCAGATGAAACAGCGGATGGAGCGGCAGAAACAGGTGTGGAAGTTATCGATGGAAGGCAGACTGGAACGGGAGATTGCAGAGCAGCTTGGGATTTCCGTGGAGGAAGTACATAAGATTTTGGAGTGATCCTGGGAAGAATATGGCGAAGGTGGACGGGAAGTGAGATTCTTCCCATCCTCACATAAGCGATAATAGCCATGCCAGAGGGCGGGATGGGAACACAGGAAGGCGAGAGGTACACATAAGGGACAGAAGTTTGTGAATAGTGATTGAAATAGCTGTAATATAAAAAGAAAGCTGTCACACTGGCTGATATTTGCCGTGTGATAGCTTTTTTGCCTTTCTATTTTGAGATTTTTCTGAAAAGACTTGAAATTTCCTAGGGGGGGGTATAATAGAGAGGATAGCAAAGAAACGTGTCAGACAACAAGAAAGGAGATTGAGAAATTGAAAAGAAAAAAGAGAAGACATGTTTTAGCGGGAATTTTATCAGGGGCGATGATCATCAGCTGCATGGCGGGCGCTGTGCCCGGGGCCGGAATAGGCGGG
>CANRMH010000022.1 GCA_947631695.1 uncultured Lachnospiraceae bacterium
TATGAATGATGACAGTCGGGCGAAGCAGCTTGGGCTGAAGGGCATCAGCAATGCGGTGGAGGATGTGATCGTCGCGCGGGACATCCTGCTGGCAAAGGAGACGGGAGTTCAGCTTCATCTCTGCCATTGTTCCACAGCGGACAGTGTGAAGATGACGGCATGGGCGAAGAAAGAAGGCCTCCCGGTGACGGCCGAAGTGTGTCCGCATCATTTTACGCTGACTTCGGACGACATACCGTGCGATGATGCCAATTATAAGATGAATCCGCCGCTTCGCACGCGCGAAGATGTGGAGGCTCTGAAGAGGGGGTTAAAGGAGGGAATCATCGATGTGATCGCGACGGATCACGCGCCCCACGCGTCGGCGGAGAAGAGCCGCCGGATGAAGATGGCTCCCTTTGGGATCGTCGGGCTGGAAACGTCGGCAGCCCTCACTTATACGGAACTGGTGGACACAGGCGTCCTGACTCCGCTTCAGATGGCGGAAAAGATGAGTTATGGACCCGCCAGGATTCTGGGATTGGCCGATCGCGGATCTCTGGCGAAAGGGATGATCGCCGACGTTGTGATATTTGATCCCGCCAGAGAATATGAGATCGATAAAAATACGTTTGTGTCAAAGGGAAAGAATACGCCGTTTCACGGCCGCAGGGTCAGGGGCGACGTGAAGTGGACGCTGGTTGGCGGCAGGATCGTATATACAAACGACGCATATCAAACTGTGAACAAAGAGACAGGAGGAGAGAACAGTGATTGACAGGCTGGTGGAAAAGATTAGAGAGACGGGAGCGCCGATCGTTGTGGGACTGGATCCGATGCTGAACTATATCCCGGAGCATGTGCGGCGGAAGGCATTTGCGGAGTATGGGGAAACGCTGGAGGGAGCCGCAGAGGCGATCTGGCAGTTCAATAAGGAGATCGTGGACAAGACCTGCGATCTGATCCCTGCGGTAAAGCCGCAGATCGCCATGTACGAACAGTTTGGCGTACCGGGGATCACAGCGTTCAAAAGGACGGTGGACTATTGCAGGGAGAAGGGACTCGTGGTGATCGGGGACGTCAAGCGCGGAGACATCGGCTCCACGTCGGCGGCTTACGCGGCGGGACATCTGGGCAGGGTTCAGGTGGGCGGCAGATCCTACGTACCCTTCGGCGAGGATTTTGTGACGGTGAATCCGTATCTGGGTTCGGACGGCGTGAAGCCTTTTATCGACGTATGCAAAGAGGAAAAGAAAGGACTTTTTATTTTGGTTAAAACTTCTAATCCGTCCAGCGGAGAATTTCAGGACAGAAAGATTGACGGACGTCCTCTCTATGAACTGGTCGGGGAAAAGGTGGCCGCGTGGGGCGAGGACTGCATGGGTGAGGAATACAGCTACATAGGCGCGGTTGTCGGCGCGACCTACCCGGAGATAGGGAAGGCGATGCGGAAAATTATGCCGAAATCTTTTATTCTGGTGCCGGGATACGGCGCTCAGGGCGGAAAGGGCAAGGATCTGGTCCATTTCTTCAACGAGGACGGGCTGGGCGCGATCGTGAATTCTTCCCGCGGGATCATTGCGGCATATAAGCAGGAAAAATACGCGGCCTTCGGTGCGGAGGCGTTCGGCGACGCGTCCAGGGCGGCGGTGGAGGATATGACCGCGGATATCGCGGACGCGCTGGGAAACCGGTAGGACGACCGACGGGAGAAAGCGAGGGACACTCATGGCAAAATATAAAGAGCGCTCGGCTGTGATTTCCCAGGAGGAAATCGCAAAGGACATTTATAGTTTGTGGATTGAAACCGCGCAGATTGCGCGGGAAGCGAAAGCGGGACAGTTTGTCTCCCTGTACACGGCGGACGGGGGAAAGCTGCTTCCGCGTCCGATCAGTATCTGTGAGATATGCCGGGAAGAAAGTAAACTGAGACTGGTCTACCGGGTCACCGGGAAGGGGACGGGAACGGAACTGTTTTCCCGGCTGAAAGAGGGGGATGAGATTTCCGTCATGGGACCGCTTGGGAACGGTTTCCCCACAGATCGAAGGGAGAAAGCCTTTCTGATCGGGGGCGGGATCGGAATTCCGCCGATGCTGGAGCTGGCGAAGGAACTGGACTGTGAAAAACAGATCGTCGTGGGCTACCGGGACGAATGTTTTCTGCGGGAGGATCTGGAAAGATACGGAACCGTATATACCGCGACGGAGGACGGAAGCGCGGGCGTGCGGGGGAACGTGTTGGACGCGGTCCGGGAGAACGGACTGAATGCGGAAGTGATCTATGCCTGCGGGCCGAAGCCCATGTTGAGGGCGATCAAAAACTACGCACAGGAGAAGGACATTCCCTGCTATTTGTCCCTGGAGGAGCGGATGGCCTGCGGGATCGGAGCCTGCCTGGCCTGCGTGTGCAATTCCGCCGAGCGGGACGCGCACAGCAATGTAAAGAATAAACGCGTCTGCAAGGACGGCCCGGTATTTTTGGCGTCGGAGGTGGAAATCTGATGGATCTGAGAGTGAATATCGCAGGAGTGGAATGGAAGAATCCGGTTACGGTTGCATCCGGCACCTTTGGCTCCGGAGAAGAGTATGCGGAATTTATGGATCTGGGCAGACTGGGCGCGGTGACTACGAAGGGCGTCGCGAACGTCCCGTGGGAGGGAAATCCCACCCCCAGAGTGGCGGAGATACACGGCGGCATGATGAATGCGATCGGTCTTCAGAATCCCGGCATCGACCTGTTCTGCAAAAGGGATATCCCTTTTCTCAGGCAGTATGACACGAAGATCATCGTCAACGTGTGCGGCAGATCCGTGGAGGATTACTGCGAGGTAGTGGAGCGCCTGTCCGGCGAGGATGTGGATATGCTGGAAATCAATATCTCATGCCCCAACGTCAGGGAGGGCGGCATTGCCTTCGGGCAGGATCCGAAAGCGGCTGAGGATATCACGAAAGCGGTGAAAAAGTATGCCGGGCAGCCGGTGATTATGAAGCTCAGCCCCAACGTGACGGACATTGCGGAGATGGCGAGAGCGGTGGAGGCCGGCGGCGCGGATGCCGTATCTCTGATCAATCCTCTGACGGGGATGAAGATCGATATTTACCGGCGGACGTTTGCCCTTGCCAACAAGACGGGCGGAGTATCCGGACCGGCTGTGAAACCGATCGCCGTGAGAATGGTCTACCAGGTAGCGAACGCGGTGAAGCTTCCCGTCATCGGAATGGGCGGAATCGCGTCCGCGGAGGATGCGGTGGAATTCATCCTTGCGGGGGCTTCCGCGGTTTCCGTGGGTACGGCAAACTTTATCAATCCCACGATCGCGGCGGAGATCGCAGACGGGATCGCAAAATATATGAAGAGCTGCGGGTTTGAGTCCGTGGCGGAGATGACGGGTATCGTGAAATAAGCGCGGCGCTCCGATCCTGCAAAGAGGATGGCCAAATTTCCGGATAGGAAGTTGAAGGAAAAAGGATTTGATGGTATACTTAACAAGTCTCTGTGAATCGCGGAAACAGTAAGGAGAGATGGCGAAATGGAACAGTATAAACAGGAATTTATTGATTTTATGGTAGAGAGCGACGTGCTTAAATTTGGAGAATTCACGTTGAAGAGCGGGAGGAAATCTCCGTTTTTTATGAATGCGGGAGCTTACGTGACGGGAGCGCAGCTGCGCAGGCTGGGAGAATATTACGCAAAAGCCATCCATGACAATTACGGGCTGGAATTTGACGTGCTGTTCGGGCCCGCGTACAAGGGAATCCCCCTGGCGGTCGCGACTTCGATGGCGATCAGCGAGCTGTACGGGAAAAATGTGCGTTACTGCTCCAACCGCAAGGAAGTAAAGGACCACGGCGATACCGGAATTTTGCTCGGAAGCAGATTGAAGGACGGCGACAGGGTGGTCATGATCGAAGATGTGACGACTTCCGGGAAATCGATCGAGGAGACTTATCCGATCATCAGGGCGCAGGCGGACGTGGAGATCCGCGGGCTGATCGTGTCGCTGAACCGTATGGAAGTCGGTAAGAGCCGGGAAAAATGCGCGCTGGATGAGATCAGCGACCTGTATGGATTCGATACGGCCGCGATCGTCACCATGAAAGAAGTTACAGAATATCTGTATAACCGGGAGCGCCGCGGAAAAATTGTTATCGACGACACATTAAAGGCGGCGATCGACGCATATTATGAACAGTATGGCGTAAAACAGGGAGGAATCTGATATGAGCGAGAAAGCTTACAAGACGATGGGAATTGCAGGGGCAGCAAACATTGCAGTAGGAATTGTCGTGGTGGTATTGGGACTGGCGGCCGGCGTGATCACGATCATAAGCGGGGCGCAGCTGATCAAAGGGAAAAACAGGCTTACATTTTAGACCGGGAAGTTAGAAAGGAACCATTTTGAATTCTGGACAAAGAGAGCGTCTGCGCGCTGCGGGGAAGATTTTTTTCATACTGTATATTGCATTTATCATCTATTTTCTCCTTTTTTCCGAATGGTACGGAAGAACCGGATCCATGCAGGCATTTCATTATAATCTGAAATTGTTAAGAGAGATCAGGAGGTTCTGGGAGTACAGAGAGCAGCTGGGCGCATATGCGGTGTTCACCAACCTGTTTGGAAATGTCCTGGTTTTTGTCCCGTTCGGCTTTTTTATGCCGATGGCCAGCAGGCATCGGAGCTTTGTCTCCGCGCTGTTTTACAGCTTCGGGCTTAGCCTCTGTGTGGAATGTTTTCAGCTTGTAACGAAAGTAGGGAGCTTTGATGTGGACGATCTGCTTTTGAATACGGTCGGCGGCGTGCTGGGATATGTTATTTTTGTGGTCGGCGCCGCGGTGAGGAGAAGATATGATAAGCGGAAGGATAAAGGACGCTATTAGGGAGCGCTCAAAGGAACGGGAAAAGGCAAAGATAGAAAAAGAGCGAAAAAAAAGAAGGAGCAGGAAATACGGACAGAAGGAACTGACGCATGCGAAGCGGGGAGTGCTTTCCTGTATGCTGGGCGGCCTCACTCTGTTTTTGCTGATCCTTGTTTTTTCCGTATCGTATATAAGCAGGGGAGAGGTCAGCCTGCTGATCGGCCTTGTCGGCCTGGCAGCGGCGGTGTTTTCGGCGCTGGGACTGGCCTATGGGATACAGGGGTTCAAGGAGAGAGAAAAAAAATATATTTCGTGCAGGATCGGCGTCGTGTGGAACGGCTTTTTTTTACTTGGATTATTCATGATATTTTTAAGGGGGCTTTTTTAGATGGTCACAGAGCGCTATGAGCTGGCGGCTGCAAGGATAGAAGAAATTTTGACGGAAGAGACGGTGGGACGCGACTGGCTTTTGTATTTTCGAAGGACGGCGGCGTTTCTGCGAATGATCCATGAACTGAAAGAAGAGGTGGAATCCGGCAGGTACCGTGTGCTGAGCATGGAGGAACTGGAAGAATGGAACCGCAGGCTGTACCTGGACGTCATGCCGGAACAATATGAAAACAGTTTTGCGAATCCGGCTTACGCCGTTCGCCTGCTGGGAAAAGAGTATGGCCAGATTTTGAGTTTTCTTTACACGGAGATCCGCGGATCGATCGTGTACGCTTTTGAGAGGAAGACGGAATATCTGGCCATTTTGTATGAATTGTTTATTGAGATCTATAATTGTTTTGAGGCGGATGAATTTCCTGACGTCAGGGAGATCAGAAATATTATCTACTGGTATGCCAGCGATTACTGCGATGTGTTTGTCGCCGACAGGATCAGGGAGCAGATCGATCCGGAATGTTCTTTTGCGGTCGATCTGATACGCGAAAGTTCCTCCGGCGATCTTCGGTATCTGTATCAGTTTGGCGAGTATGTCGGTGAAAACGAACTGCAGACGGCGAGGTATCTTGCGTCTCTGGACGAATCTCTGATCCGGAAAATGGCCGGCGTCTTTACGGAAGGTTACCGCGCCGGCTTTGTCAATACGGGAAAAGATCTGTCAAAAAAATCTGTAGTGAATATCCGGTATGTGCTGGGATTCGAGAGAGTGATAAAAGCTGTCATTGAAAATTTTGAAAATATGGGACTTGCCCCGGTAATTTACCGGGCAGGCGTAAGCGTGCTTACAAGAGCGCCGCAGGCGAAGATCGGATATTACGGCGGGACGCCTAACAGGCAGTACGAGTACGACCACAGGAACGATCGCGGCCTGTTCCTGAATAAAAAGTTCATTGAGCGGAAACTGGAGGTGATCCGCTGCGTTTACGAAGAAAACAGGGAACTGGCCCTTCAGTTTGCCGGACCGGCGGTGATGGAAGTCTTCGGGGAGGCGCCGTTTTCTCCGGTTCAAAAGGAGGAGGCCGTCCGTCTCAGCGAAAAGCAGGAGGAGATTGCGCTTCTGCTCGACAGTAAGTCCGGCCGGTTGACGAATGAGTATATTCCGGGCGAGGAGAGAAGTTTTACCATCGCAGCCTATCCGATTCCGGAGATCGGCCCGGATTATCCGGAGATTTTTAAGGAGGTCGTCCGGATCAATATGCTGGATTCGGAAAGATATGGAAAAGTGCAGCAGAGACTGATCGATGTTCTGGACCGGGGAGAAGCGGTGCGGATTCTGGGAAGGGGAAACAACCGCACAGATCTGACGGTTCGGCTGTGCCGGCTCCAGGACGCGTCCAGAGAGACGATTTTTGAAAACTGCACGGCCGATGTCAATATCCCGGTGGGGGAAGTGTTTACGACCCCGGTTCTGGAGGGAACGAACGGAACGCTGCATGTAGGAAAGGTCTATCTGGATGGCCTGCAGTATCTGGATCTCGAACTCCGGTTTGAGGATGGAATGGTTGCGGATTACCGCTGCGGGAATTTTCAGGACGAGGCGGAAGGAAAAAGGTATGTAAAGGAGAATGTGCTTCATGGGCATGAGTCGCTGCCGATGGGAGAGTTTGCGATAGGAACCAATACGACGGCTTACGCCGCGGCGAGAAAGTATGGGATTGAGGACAAGATGCCCATTTTGATCGCCGAGAAAACAGGGCCGCATTTTGCGGTGGGCGATACCTGCTACAGCTGGGCTGAGGAGATCCGGGTCTATAATCCGAACGGGAAGGAGATCGTGGCAAAGGACAATTCCGTTTCCATACGGCGCAGGGACGACGTTTCCAAAGCGTATTTTCACTGTCACACGGATATTACGATCCCATACGAGGAACTGGGGAGGATAGCGGCCGTTATGAAGTCGGGGGAGGAAATTCCGCTGATCGAAGACGGAGTTTTCGTGCTTCCGGGTACAGAGATTTTAAATGAACCATTGAAAAAGCCGGACAAATAAGCTATGATACAAGGGTCGGAAGGTTACGATCTACGGTCGATAAGAAGAAAGGACAGGATAACGATTATGCCAAAGGTAGGAATTGTGATGGGCAGCGATTCGGATCTCAGGGTCATGAGCAAAGCTGCCGCCATGCTTGAAAAGCTGGAAATTGAATATGAAATGACGATCATTTCGGCGCACCGGGAACCGGATGTTTTTTTTGAATACGCGAAGTCGGCGGAGGAGAAGGATTTTAAAGTGATCATTGCCGGAGCGGGGATGGCGGCCCATCTTCCCGGAATGTGCGCGGCGATCTTTCCGATGCCGGTGATCGGCGTTCCCATGTCGGGAAAAAATCTGGACGGACAGGACGCGCTGTATTCCATCGTGCAGATGCCGCCGGGGATTCCGGTTGCCACGGTTGCGATTGACGGGGGAATGAACGCGGCAATTCTTGCGGCGAAGATTCTGGCGGTTTCCGATCCGGAACTGCTTGGCCGGCTGAAAACCTACACTCAGGAGATGAAGGAAACGGTTCAGGCCAAGGCAAAGAAGCTTGACCAGCTGGGCTATCAGGATTATATGAAGCAGATGTAAGAAAAAAATAAGGAGATTCGTTATGGATTATAAGAACGCAGGCGTAGATATTGAGGCGGGTTACAGATCTGTGGAACTGATGAAAGAGCATATCAAACAGACAATGCGGCCGGAAGTGCTGACGAATATCGGAGGATTTTCCGGGGCATTTTCCATGGAAGCATTTAAAAATATGGAAAAGCCGACGCTCGTATCCGGCACGGACGGCGTGGGAACGAAGCTGAAGCTGGCATTTTTGATGGACAGGCACGATACCGTAGGGATCGACTGCGTGGCAATGTGCGTGAACGATATTGCATGCGCGGGTGGAGAACCTTTGTTCTTCCTTGATTATATTGCCTGTGGGAAAAACATCCCGGAGAAGATTGCCTCGATCGTAAGCGGGGTGGCGGAGGGCTGCAGGCAGTCCGGCGCGGCCCTGATCGGCGGGGAGACCGCGGAGATGCCCGGCTTTTACCCGGAGGACGAGTATGACCTGGCTGGTTTTGCCGTGGGCGTGGTAGATGAGAAAGACCTGATTACGGGAAAGGATCTGCAGGCGGGGGATGTGCTGATCGGTATGGCTTCTTCCGGCGTGCACAGCAATGGATTTTCCCTTGTGAGAAAGGTGTTTGAAATGACGAAGGAGTCTCTGGAAACGGAGTATGACTGTCTTGGGACGACGCTCGGGGAAGCGCTTCTGGCTCCTACGAAGATCTATGTGAAAGCGCTCCGGAGCGTGAAGAAAGCCGGAGTAAAGATCAAGGCGTGCAGCCATATTACCGGCGGAGGATTTTACGAGAATGTGCCGCGCATGCTGCGCGAAGGGACCCGCGCCGTGATTGCAAAGAACAGCTATCCGGTTCCGCCGGTCTTTGATATGCTGGCGAAAACCGGCGACATTGAGGAAAAGATGATGTACAATACGTTTAATATGGGGATCGGTATGATTGTCGCGGTGGATCCCGCGGACGCGGAGAAAGCGATGGAGGCTGTGAAGGCGGCGGGAGAGACGCCGTACGTGATCGGAAGGATCGAGGAAGGAGAAAAAGGAGTTACGCTATGTTGAGAGTTGTTGTTCTCGTATCCGGAGGCGGAACGAACCTCCAGGCGATCCTCGGCGCGATAGACGACGGAACCATCGCCAACGCGGAGATCGTGGGGGTGATCAGCAATAACCGCAAGGCGTACGCGCTGGAGCGGGCGAAGGATCACGGGATTTTCGCGCGCTGCGTTTCGCCGAAGGATTACGGGTCAAGAGAGGAATTTAACGGGAAGCTTTTGGAGGCTGTGGACGAGCTGCGGCCCGATCTGATCGTGCTTGCCGGTTTTCTGGTAGTGATTCCGGAAATGATGATTAGGAGATACCGGAACCGGATGATCAATATTCATCCGTCTCTGATCCCGGCTTTCTGCGGAACCGGTTACTATGGGCTGAAGGTACACGAGGCGGCGCTGGCGAGAGGAGTGAAAGTCGTGGGCGCGACCGTGCATTTTGTGGATGAGGGAACGGATACCGGCCCCATCATCCTGCAGAAGGCGGTGGAGGTACATACCGGGGATACCCCGGAGATTCTCCAGCGGCGGGTGATGGAGCAGGCGGAGTGGAAGATCCTGCCCGAGGCGATCAATCTTATTGCGAACAAAAAAGTGAGCGTTGTGAATAATCTGGCGGTAATTCAGTCATAACAAAGAGAAGGAGGAAGACCGGGATGAAGGTTTTGATAATCGGAAGCGGCGGAAGGGAGCATGCCATTGCGTACTGCGTGGCGAAGAGCAAAAAAGTAGATAAGATCTACTGTACGCCGGGCAATGCGGGAATTGCGGAATTCGCGGAGTGCGCGCCGATCGGTGCGATGGAGTTTGACAAGATTAAGGCGTTTGCGCTGGAAAAGTCAGTCGATCTGGCGATCGTGGGGATGGACGACCCGTTGGTGGGCGGACTTGTGGACGAACTGGAAAGCGCGGGGATCAGAACCTTCGGGCCGAGAAAGAATGCGGCGATCCTCGAGGGTTCCAAGGCGTTCTCGAAGGATCTGATGAAGAAATATCACATTCCCACGGCCGCGTATGAAAATTTTGATAACGCTGAAGAGGCTCTTGCCTATCTGGAAACGGCGAAGTTTCCGATCGTGCTGAAAGCGGACGGTCTGGCGCTCGGAAAAGGCGTGCTGATCTGCAATACGCCGGAGGAGGCGAAGGAAGGCGTGCGCACTATTATGCTGGATAAGAAGTTTGGCAGCGCGGGAAATACGATGGTCATAGAAGAATTTATGACCGGGCGGGAGGTTTCCGTACTGTCCTTCGTGGATGGAAATACGATCAAGACCATGTCCTCCGCGCAGGATCACAAGCGCGCGAAGGATGGGGACCAGGGACTGAATACCGGAGGAATGGGGACATTTTCTCCGAGTCCGTTTTATACGAAAGAGATCGACGAGTTCTGTGAGAAATACATTTACCAGGCGACGGTAGACGCGATGAAGGCGGAGGGGAGAACGTTCAAGGGCGTGATCTTCTTTGGACTGATGCTGACGCAGGACGGGCCGAAGGTATTGGAGTATAATGTGAGATTCGGAGATCCGGAGGCTCAGGTGGTTCTCCCGCGTATGAAGAACGATATTATCGATGTGATAGAGGCATGTATCGACGGCACGCTGGATCAGATCGATCTGCAGTTTGAGGACAACGCCGCCGTGTGCGTAGTTCTGGCCTCGGACGGGTATCCGCTGGCATATGAGAAAGGGCTGTCGATCACAGGACTTGAAGAATTTGAGAAGCACGAAGGATACTACTGCTTCCACGCCGGAACAAGGTTCGAGGGCGGACAGACCGTGACGAACGGCGGCCGTGTGCTGGGCGTGACGGCGAAGGGCAAAGACCTGAAGGAGGCGCGGGCAAACGCCTACGCGGCGACACAGTGGGTACAGTTTGACAACAAATACATGCGCCATGATATTGGCAGGGCAATTGACGAAGCATAATACAGGAGACGGGAAGGAGAGAGATGTGATGGAGATTACGAAGGACATTAAATATGTAGGCGTCAATGATCATGAGGTGGATCTGTTCGAGGGACAGTATGTAGTTGAGAATGGAATGGCATACAATTCCTATGTGATCATGGATGAAAAAATTGCGATTTTCGACACGGTGGACGCTCGTTTCACGCATGAGTGGCTGGATAATATCGGGGAGGTTCTGGGTAGCCGCAAGCCGGATTATCTGATCGTTCAGCATATGGAGCCGGATCATTCCGCGAATATCGCGAATTTTATGAAGGTATATCAGGATACGAAGATTGTTTCTTCGGCGAAGGCGTTTGTGATGATGCAGCAGTTTTTCGGAACCGACTATGAGGATCGCAGGATCGTTGTCGGCGAGGGGGATACCCTTTCTCTTGGAAAACATACGCTGACGTTTGTGACGGCCCCGATGGTTCACTGGCCGGAAGTGATCGTGACGTATGACAGCTATGACAAGGTTCTGTTCTCCGCGGACGGCTTCGGCAAATTCGGAGCGCTGGACGTGGAGGAAGACTGGGCATGCGAGGCGCGCCGCTATTATATTGGGATTGTCGGGAAGTATGGAGCGCAGGTGCAGAATCTTCTGAAGAAGGCGGCAGGTCTGGACATTCAGATCATCTGTCCTCTGCACGGCCCTGTGCTGACGGAGAATCTGGGATACTATCTGGGACTCTACAATACCTGGTCCTCCTACGGGGTGGAGACGGAAGGCATTATGATTGCTTATACCTCCATCTACGGACACACCAGGAAAGCGGTGGAGCTGCTGGCGGACAAACTGCGCGCAAAGGGATGCCCCAAAGTGGTGGTCAACGATCTCGCGCGCTGCGATATGGCGGAGGCGGTGGAGGACGCGTTCCGGTACGGAAAACTGGTGCTGGCAACGACCACCTATAACGCGGAGATCTTCCCGTTCATGCGGGAGTTCATCAACCATCTGACGGAGCGGAACTTCCAGAACCGGATCGTCGGCCTGATCGAGAACGGAAGCTGGGCGCCCCTGGCGGCGAAGGTGATGAGGCAGATGCTCGACGGGTGTAAGAAGCTGACGTTCACGGATACCACTGTGCATATCAAATCCGCGCTGAACGAAGAGAGCAAGGAGCAGATCGAAGCGCTGGCGAATGAACTCTGCCGCGACTATCTGGCGCAGCAGGACGACACGGCCGACAAGAACGATCTGACGGCGCTGTTCAATATCGGCTACGGACTGTATGTGGTGACGTCCAACGACGGGAAAAAGGACAACGGATTGATCGTGAACACCGTCACCCAGGTGACGAGTACGCCGAACCGCATCGCCGTAGTCATCAACAAGGATAATTATTCCCATCATGTGATCAGGCAGACGGGAATCATGAATATCAACTGTTTGTCAACCGACGCGCCGTTCAAAGTATTTGAGACGTTCGGCTTCCAGAGCGGAAGAAATGTGGATAAATTTAAGGATTGCACGCCGCTGCGCTCGGACAACGGCCTGGTATTTCTTCCGAGGTATATCAATTCCTTTATGTCCGTGAAGGTGGAGGATTATGTGGATCTGGGAACTCACGGGATGTTTATCTGCAGCATCACGGAAGCGAGGGTAATCTCAGGCGTGGAGACCATGACATATACGTATTATCAGAACAATGTAAAACCGAAGCCGGATACGGAGGGCAAGAAGGGATTCGTATGCAAGATCTGCGGTTATATTTATGAGGGCGACGAGCTGCCGGAAGACTTTGTCTGCCCGTTGTGCAAGCATGGCCCGGCGGATTTTGAGCCCATTGAATAAGGCTGGATCAGCTGTGAGATGAAAGGTGGACCCTGCAGGGAGAAGGAAGATATCGCCCCGCAGGGTTTTTGATTCTTGACGATACAAAGTTCGCGAAGCGCGCTTTCTATTGTTTTGCGGATCAGGCGCTTGCACGCATATTCTATCTGTGCTAATATATATATAACAAAAAATGCCGTCCGCAGCCGCGGCGCTATGTATGCGGTGAGGCGGGCCTGCGGGCAGCAGAGACGGACGAGACTGCGAAAAACGATCAGATAAGGGTGATAGGATGATAATAGAAATTGATTTCAACAGTGACGAAGCGATTTATATGCAGCTGCGCAATCAGATTATTCTGGGAATCGCCACATCCTCCATACAGGAGGGCGAAGTGCTGCCGTCCGTCCGTCAGCTGGCGCAGACGGTAGGGATCAACATGCATACTGTAAATAAGGCGTATACCGTTCTGAAACAGGAGGGCTTCATTCAGCTGGACCGCAGGAAAGGAGCGGTGATCGCTCTGGACGCGGATAAGATCAAGGCGGCTGCGGAGATGAAGCGCCAGCTCAGGATCGTGTTGGCAAGGGGACACTGCAAGCAGATCTCCCGGGAAGAGGTGCATGCGCTGGTGGATGAGATATTTGAAGAATATTCTTAGGAGGATGATCCGACATGAATTATACAAAACAGGCAAATGAAGTGCTGAAGATTGCAAAAACCGTAGCGGAGGATCTGGAACATCCGTATATCGGGACGGAGCATTTGCTGATCGGCCTGAAAAGGGTATATACCGGGGTGGCCGGACAGATTCTCTCAGGCAATAACGTCAGTGAGGAAAATATTTTAAAGATCGTAAACGAGCTGGTGTCTCCCGTAGGGAATATCCCCGTGGTTCCCGATCCCCAGATGAGTCCGAGGCTGGAATATATTCTTTATGAGGCGAAGGACGAGGCGGTCAGGCTGAAATCAGACAGTATCGGAACAGAGCATCTGCTTCTTGCAATGCTTCGCGATGTAGACTGCGTTGCGACGAGGATCCTGCTGACGCTGAATGTGAATCTTCAGAAGATGTTTCAGGATATTTTTGACGCGCTGGGCGTCGATCCCAAAGATTATATGGAAGATATACAGGAGGGGACAAAGAAGAAAAATTATGTGCTTGAGCAGTTCGGCACGGATTTGACGCTCCAGGCTATGGAGGGCAGGCTGGATCCGGTGATCGGAAGAGATAAGGAGATCGACCGGCTGATGCAGATTTTGAGCAGAAGAACCAAGAATAACCCCTGCCTGATAGGGGAACCCGGCGTGGGCAAGACGGCGGTGATCGAGGGACTGGCCGCGAAAATCGCAAACGGTGTCGTGCCGGAGAGCATGAAAGAGAAAAGGATCATGACGATGGATCTTGCGGGAATGATCGCGGGTTCCAAATACCGGGGAGAATTTGAGGAACGCATGAAGCGGCTGATTCAGGAAGTGAAGACGGCCGGCAATATTATATTATTTTTGGATGAAGTACACACGATTATCGGGGCCGGGGGCGCCGAGGGGGCCATGGACGCGTCGAATATTCTGAAGCCCTCCCTTGCGCGAGGCGAGTTCCAGCTGATCGGGGCGACTACAATTGTGGAGTACCGGAAATATATCGAAAAGGACGCGGCGCTGGAAAGACGGTTCCAGCCCGTCACGGTGGAGGAGCCTACCGGGGAAGAGTGTCTGAAGATATTGGAAGGGTTGAGATCCAGATATGAGGAGCATCATCATGTGACGATTGAGCCGGAGGCGCTGAAAGCCGCCGTGCAGCTTGCAAGCCGGTATGTAAACGACAGGTTCCTGCCGGATAAGGCGATCGACGTATTGGATGAAGCCTGTTCCAAAGTCAGCCTCAGAGGGTTTAAGGTTCCGGACAGCATCTGCCAGCTGGAAGAACTGATCGGGACATTGAGCGAGCAGAAGGAAGAAGCGATTCGCCGGGGCGATATGCAGGAGGCCTCCATCCTCCATAAAGAGCAGGAGGAAGCTCAGATAAAACTGGATCAGATCAGGCAGAGGTTCAAGAGAAGAAATGAGCAAAAGAGAGTCGTGGTAACGGAAAGCGACATTGCCGAGGTGATCTCCCAGTGGACGAAGATCCCCGTCCAGCGGTTGGAGGAGTCGGAGAGCGCCAGATTACAGAAGCTGGAGCAGACTCTTCACAAGCGTGTGGTGGGGCAGGAGGAAGCCGTTACGGCTGTGGCAAAAGCGGTGCGAAGAGGCCGGGTAGGATTGAAGGATCCGAGCCGCCCGATCGGTTCCTTCCTGTTCCTGGGGCCCACGGGAGTAGGGAAAACAGAACTCTCGAAGGCTCTGGCGGAGGCATTGTTCGGGGATGAGGATTCCATGATCCGGGTGGATATGTCGGAATATATGGAGAAACACAGCGTATCCAAAATGATCGGCTCCCCTCCGGGATATGTAGGCCACGACGACGGAGGCCAGCTGAGCGAGCAGGTGCGGCGCCACCCCTATTCGGTTATATTATTTGACGAGATTGAAAAAGCCCACCCGGATGTTTTCAACATTTTGCTCCAGGTTCTGGACGACGGGCATATTACGGATTCGCAGGGACGGAAGGTGGATTTCAGGAACACGGTCATTATTATGACGTCCAACGCGGGGGCAAAGGCGATCATTGATCCCAAGCGGTTAGGCTTCGTGTCCGGGGAAGATGAGAGCGGGGATTACAAACGTATGAAATCCAACGTGATGAATGAGATCAAGCTGATTTTCCGGCCTGAATTCCTGAATCGTATTGACGAGATCATCGTTTTCCACGCGTTGAACCAGACGCACATGAAAAAGATCGTCGGCATGATGTGCAGAGACGTAAGCAGACGGGCCAAAGAACAGCTTGGGATCAAACTTGTCATCCGTGATTCCGTGAAAAATTATATCGCAGAGAAAGGAACGGACCAGAAGTACGGCGCGCGTCCCCTTCGGAGAGCTGTGCAGAACCTGCTGGAGGATAGACTGGCGGAGTCTGTGATCAGCGGCGAGATCCTCAGGGGAGAAGAAGTGACTGCCGGCCTTTCTAAAAAAGAAATAAAATTTATGTCCGGGACTACAAAATAAACGGTAGATAAGATATAATGATTACAGATAAGTATAAAAAGCATACCAGGAGGATAAATGAAAATGGCGGCAGAAAGAGAACTGATAAAGACAGAAGCGAACGGGACGCTTAGTTTCGGGGATTACACACTCTCTTCCAAGACAAAGCTGGACGGATTTGAATTCCAGGGCGATTTTTATAAAGTGAAGACGTTTTCAGAGATCACGAAGCTGGAAAAAAACGGAATGTTCGTGTATGAATCCGTTCCGGGAACAGCCGTGGACAGTTTTAAAGTCTCGGAAGGAGAGGTATCGTTTCTGGTATCTGCTGAGAAAGACGTGCAGTTAACTCTGGAGCTGGAGGCGGATACCGAGTACGTGGTGTACATGGACGACTTCAATGTGGGAACGATGAAGACGAACCTGAGCGGAAAGCTGAGCGTCAGCGCGGAGATGGATCCGGGAAAAAGCATCCGGATCAGGATCATAAAAAAATAAAATCAGGACGGATACAAAAGGCTGCGGATAAGCAGCCTTTTCAGCGCGGAAAGAAGATTCCGTCCGGAAATGGGACGTCAGGGAGGAGAAGGACGTGGCAAAAGGGAAAAAAACAGTATTTTTCTGTCAAAATTGCGGACATGAGGAGAGCAAATGGCTTGGCCAGTGTCCGGTCTGTAAAGAGTGGAATACTTTTGCCGAGGAGATGGCTGCAGCGGCAAAATCCGTCGGCAGGAGAAGCGCGGGGGAGACTGAGCCGGTTCTGCTGTCCAGCGTTTCCGCACGGCAGGATGAACGCATGCGAATCGGGATAGGGGAACTGGACCGGGTACTTGGCGGAGGCATTGTGCCGGGGTCGCTGGTGCTGGTCGGCGGGGATCCGGGAATCGGAAAGTCCACTCTGCTTTTGCAGGTATGTCAGAAACTGGCGGCTCAGAAGAGAAAGATACTCTATATTTCCGGGGAAGAGTCCAGGCATCAGATCAAGCTCCGGGCGGACAGGATGGGTGATTTTGAGGATCAGATGTATCTGTTGTGCGAGACAAATCTGGAACTCATAAGGTCTGCGATCGAGAGGCAAAAGCCTGAAGTGGCGGTGATCGACTCCATACAGACGATGTACAGCGAGGAAGCGGCGTCTGCGCCGGGAAGCGTGTCACAGGTCCGGGAGGCGACGAATACGCTGATGCAGATCGCAAAAGGCCTGAATATTACAATTTTTATAGTGGGCCATGTGACGAAGGAAGGGACAGTGGCCGGCCCGAGGGTGCTTGAACACATGGTAGATACCGTGTTGTATTTTGAGGGCGACAGGCATGCGTCTTACCGCATTCTCCGCGGCGTCAAGAACCGGTTCGGATCCACCAATGAGATCGGCGTATTTGAGATGCGCCAGGAGGGACTTGTGGAAGTGGAGAATCCTTCCGAATATATGCTGAGCGGTAAGCCTGAGAACGCGTCCGGATCCGTGGTGGCATGTTCGATGGAGGGAAGCAGGCCGATGCTGATGGAGATTCAGGCCCTGGTATGCCGCAGCAATTTCGGAATGCCAAGGAGAACGGCCGCGGGTACAGATTACAATCGGGTCAATCTGTTGATGGCCGTCCTGGAAAAGCGGATCGGGCTGCCGCTCTCGGGGTATGACGCGTATGTAAATATCGCAGGCGGGATCCGAATGAACGAACCGGCCATTGATCTCGGTATTGTGATGGCGATCGTATCCAGCTATAAGAATATTCCGATACCCGAGGGAACGATGGTATTCGGGGAAGTGGGACTAAGCGGAGAGGTGCGTGCGGTGAGCATGCCGGAACAGCGCGTGGCGGAGGCAAAAAAACTGGGATTTCGCAGGTGCGTGATTCCCGGCGTGTCGAAGAATATGCTGAAAAAGACAGAAGGGATTGAGATCGCGGGCGTGCGCACGGTAAACGAAGCGATCCAAATGCTTTAAAGAAAAAGACAGGAGATTGAGTTATCGCTTTTTTGCGAGTCTATGAAAGTTTTTCTGTAAATTAACATCAACAAGGTCTTCTATGATA
>CANRMH010000023.1 GCA_947631695.1 uncultured Lachnospiraceae bacterium
GTCCGGCTTGGGACCCACTTCTCCGTTCCCGGCGTGACGCCACAGCATCAGAGCAAGGTGCGCGCGGGATAAATTCTTCTCAGTTCCGAAGATGTGATTTTCATAGTCCAGACCTTTCATGATCCCGCGGTCGAAGACGTCCTGGATCTCCGGTACCGGCCAGTTGCCAGCTCCGTTAGGATTCACGTCGTTAAACCACTCATTCACGTCCACATCCGGTCCGGGTCCCGGCTCGGATCCCTTTTCAACCAGGCCTTTAAGCGCCGCGTCAAGCGCCGCAGCCGCCGCGTCAACGTCATCCTGCGCTGCGTCCGGATCTTCATAGGTATCATTCGCTTTTATCAGAGCATTCATATAATCTGTCCAGGAATCCTCTGTATATTTTTCGCTGCTGCTTTCCGGAGCCTTCTGATTCGCTTCCTCAATCGCAGCCTTCAGCGCATCCTTCTTTACTGCCGGCGCCGAACTCTTTTCCTGAAGGAAACTCCTCGCATCCGTAAGCTTCTCAATCGCCGCGCTGATCTCTGCAGGCTTCGCGCTCTCTTTTGCAAGAACTCCCTGCGCTTCGCTCAAGGCGCTTTCGTATGCGGCCCAGGTTTCACTCGTATAGTCATCGGCCTTCAGGCCTGCGCCCTGTTCCGCCGTCACCAGAGCATCCAGCTTGCTGTCCTCATCATAACCCGCAACTTCTTCCTGCGTCCACTGTTTCATGACGCGATTATACTCGTCAGAAGTCACGCGGATCGGCGTGCCGTGACGCGCATGGCTGGGCATCTTATAGTTCGACGGTCTCGTGAATACGCCGGTCTCCAGATCCGTACTCACCAGCGGGTAATATCCGCCAGAGCCATAGTTATCAACCAGCAGGCAGTACACTGCCTCGTCCGTCCTGTCATCCGCATTCAATTTGAAGATGGAAGGGCCTTCCACTCCGCCGTTCGCATTCAGGGAATCGGACGGAATATGCGTATATTTTCCGAGAAGAGTCGTCGCTTTCTCCTCAAAGATCTTCTTGCCTCCCACGCCAAACTGGTTGTTGGAATCACCCTCGTTCTTCGTGAAACGGTAATATGTTCCGTTTTCATAAAGAATGCTGGTGTCAATGCTGGACTGATCATAGTCGATGAATATCTTCGGTTCCGTAAAGGTATAGAAATCTCTGGTCTTTGCATAATACAGCCGCTGCTTGCCGTAATTGTCTGATTTCACCTTAGAAGCCCAGTATACGACATACTCGCCTGTCAACTCATCGTAGGTCGCCTCTGGAGCCCAGGTGCAGCCGGAGTCGATCGGCGCGCTGACCGGAACCATTCTCTGTTCGGACCAGTTCACCAGATCGGTGGACTCCCACACCATCAGGGACTGGCTTCCCGCATTCTGCGCTGCTCCCCATCCATTACCGCCGTTGATCTTCAGATCGGTCGCGATCATGTAGAACTTGTCGCCCTCGTAGGAACGCATGATAAACGGATCGCGCACGCCCTTCTCCCCAAGCGTAGAGTACAGCACCGGTTTGTTATCATTCAGATCCGTCCAGTGCAGTCCGTCCTGACTGGCTGAAAAGTAAAGCTGTTCGCCGTCTGCATATCCTTCTCCTGCAAAATACGGGAAGAAGTAATCTGTGTAATCTTCGTCCTTCTTTTCTTCGGGAGCGGCCTTTACTTTCAGCTTAATTTTCTTTGTGGATGTATAACTCTCAAACTGCAGCGCCGCCGTCATGGTAACGACCGTATTCTTTTCCGGTCTTGTCACCGTACCTGCCGGCGTGGAATCATATCCCTCTACCGTCGCCGGAATCTCGTTCACATTCACGATCTCTGGATGATCCGTCGTCCATGTCACTTTTACGTTTCCGACAGAAGAAGGAAGCGTAATATTCCCTCTGACGTCGTCTTTATTCGGAATATCCAGCTGCTCCTTCGCTTCCTCCAGAGCGTTTTTCGGAGTCAGGCCCCGAACCGTCACGGACATCGTCTTGGTATCCGCCACGTCTCCGCTCTTAATCGTAACTGTAAAGTTTACCGTAACATCCTTTGAGCCGCGGGTGACTTTCGCCTTGTTCCCGTCGATCGTAATCGCGCTGTTTTCCTCCATGTTCCAGGTAAGCTGAGAGCCATACTCTCCCGTAGACGGCAGTTCGAAATCTTCCGTCACATACTCCGGCAGCGTCAGCGCTTCCTTGTCCTTCGCCACAATGTCCGTGTTCATCGTTCCTGCGCCTTCCTGGATCTGCGCTTCCGTCAGAAGGCCGCTGTAGATCTTGTAATTATCCAGCCAGCCTTTCATGTACTCGCCGTTTACCCAGTTGGCCTTTCCGATATACAGGATGCTGGAACTCTCAAGGATGTCCGTCAGAGCAGCCGTTCCGGACCAGTCCACCGCCTTCTTTCCATTGACGTAGACCGAAGTCATCTCTTCGCTGTACAGAACGTCAAAATGCGTCCATTCCTTCGTGATGCCGCTGTAAACGGCAGAACCCGCGCGCTTCCGGTTAAAGCGTTCCACTTCGACCGACGTACCCTTGAGCAGAACGCCCAGATAGCGTATCGTCGACTCCGTCTGCGTATTCGTATTCGGCGCCGCATAGAACGCCCAGTTCGTGCCGTCCTGATCCTGTTTAACGTCAAAAGATACGCTCACTTCCGTCGCCCCGGTCAGCAGGCTGGAACCGTCGCTCTTCGTGACCGTCAGGAAATCATCTCTCCCGTCAAGATACACGGCTTTTCTTCCGTCTATCTCCTGAAGCGTATGGTTTCCCGAAGCTTTCGCGCCTGCTCCCGCAAATCCGCTCGCTTCATCGTCAAAAGTGAAATCTGCGATCAGAGTCGCCGCCTCCGCGGCGGACACATCGTTCGCCGCCAGCGCAGCCGCCGGCACAGACGTCACCGCAAATGCGGAAGCCATCGCGACAGAAAGTGCCTTCTTAATATACATTCTCTTCATTCTTTCTTTTTCCTCCCTTAATTTCATAATGGCAGGATATTCCGCGCCGAATATCCTGCCATCTCGACTTCTCACTGATTATTTGCGATATGCAACGCTGTTCCACAGCATCTCGTTCTTGAAATTACGGATCGTCGTATCCTTGTCAATGTACACAGCCTCGATTCCCATCGCATTTGCCCAGTCGCCCATCTGCTCTGCATCCAGATCATAGGAGAACGCGGTGTGGTGAGCGCCGCCTGCGAGGATCCACGCCGCCGCGCCTACCTGAAGGCTCGGTTCCGGAGTCCAGAATGCGGTCGCAACCGGAAGCTTCGGCATCGGCTTCTCTGTCTTCTTGCAGTTGACGTCGTTGATGATCAGGCGGAACCTGTCCCCAAGATCCACAAGGGAGGTAGCGATCGCCGGGCCGGTCTTGGATGTGAATACCAGACGTGCCGGATCCTCTCTGTCACCCATGGAGAGCGGCTGGCACTTGATGCTGATCGGGCCGTCCGCAATCGTCGGGCAGACCTCAAGCATGTGCGCCTGAAGGATTCCTTCCTTGCCGGGAATCAGGTTGTATGTATAGTCTTCCATGAAGGAGGTTCCCTTCGCATCCTTCATGCCCTGGGTCATGATCTTCATGATACGGACCATCGCCGCGGTCTTCCAGTCGCCCTCTGCGCCAAAGCCGTAGCCCTTCTCCATCAGTCTCTGGATCGCAAGACCCGGAAGCTGCTTCAGTCCGCCAAGATCGCCAAAGTGCGTAACGATCGCCTGATAATTCTTCTCTGACAGGAACTTCTCGAATCCGATCTCGATGCCTGCCTGAACCGCCACATGCTCGCGGAATTCCTTCTCGTCTCTGCCTTCCAGAAGGATGTCGTACTTGTCATAATATTCCTCTACCAGAGCGTCGATGTCCGCCTGTTTGACGTCGTTCACTGCCTCGACGATCTCATTCACCGGATAAGCGTCAACTTCCCAGCCGAATTTGATCTGAGCTTCCACTTTATCGCCTTCCGTCACGGCAACATTTCTCATGTTGTCTGCGATACGCATCACGCGCACGTGGCTGCTCTCAACAACGCCGATCGCGGTTCTCATCCAGGAAGCGATCTTCTTCTGTACCGCTTCGTCCGCCCAGTAGCCCATCACAACCTTGCGTTCCATGCCGAGACGGCTGAAGATGTGTCCGTATTCCCTGTCGCCGTGAGCCGCCTGGTTCTCATTCATGAAGTCCATATCGATGGTATCGTACGGAATCTCCTGGTTGAACTGCGTATGCAGGTGAAGCAGCGGTTTTCTGTATTCCTGCAGTCCGAGAATCCATGATTTCGCAGGTGAAAATGTATGCATCCAGGTAATCACACCTGCACAGTTTTCATCTGTGTTCGCCTCATTGAAAGTCTTTCTGATCAATTCATTTGTAATCAGCGTCGGTTTCCATACCACTTCATACGGAAGAATCCCGGAAGCATTCAGCGCCTCAACGATTTTCTGTGAATGCTCGGCAACATGAGCCAGGCACTCGTCTCCATATAAGTCCTGTGATCCGGTACAAAACCAAAACTGATAGTTCTTTGTTGCTAACATGTGTGTTCCCTCTCTTTCTTTTATCAGTATTCTTTATAATCTATTATATAAACAATCCTTCTGTACGGCAAGTTTTAATTTTGGAATTGTAAAAAAAGTTGTCCCGCCTCCCGACGCCTGTCCCGGAACTTTACGGCCATGAAGCTGACGGCCATAAAAGTACTGCTCCTTATGCGGGGAACTTCGCCGCAAATTCCTCCAACGAAGACGCCCGTGCAGCCAGCTTCATCCAGCTATTCAGCACATCCGTATCCGTCTCTTCCTGTATCTTCTCCCTAAGGCAATCGGGAATATTCCCCAGTTCCCTCAGCGTATTCAGAAGAAACTCTATTTGTCCCTCCAAGCGGCCTTCCTCACGCGCCTCTTCCCTCAGCATCTGCATAACGCTTTCCTCATCGTATTCATAAATGCTCATTCTCTTCGCCTCCGCCCGATTCCGGCTCAGGAATTCTGCCAAGATCCCCTCCCGGATGCACTCTGTGATTGCCTTTTCCACCGCTTCCTCCAGCGGCAGCCCCTTCCTGTACTCTCTCACCCGAGCCGTATATTCCGCATAGTCCCGCAGTGTCCTGCAGGTATCCATTAATTCTCTATTCATACCCCGATTAATATTTACCAGTTCCGCTCTCAGTTCCAGCCACGGTTCTTCTTCCTGCACCGCATACAGCCCGGACAGCCGCATCTCCTTCCTCTCCGGCTGGTCTTCCTGTCCATTATAAAAAACCAGAAATCTCGGCGGAGGAAGTTCTACCTTCTTCCTGCCATATATATTCGCGCCCTTCGCCATCCCTGCATACAGCTCCGACACATACAACAGATACCGCAGAGGCAGATTCGGGCTATAGGTGGACTGGTGTTCGTACAACGACAGCCTTGAGTCGATGAGAAAAGAGATGTCATTGTGCATCGACAGGTAAATGACATTCTCAAGCGTATTAATCGTCAGCGCCTCCGGATCCGCGTACTGCGTCCTGTTCACAGCATTATACAACTCCAGCAGCGCCTTCCGGTCGCTGAAAATCATTTCAAAAATCCGTGATTTATAAATGCGGTTAGCCGTTTTTCTCTGTTCATCCTTATCCGCGTCCGCCATCAAAAACCTCCCTTTATTGTGCAGAGGTTCTTCCGTCGCCGCATCCGTCTCCGGAAATCCCCTGCTTTGATATAGCTGCAAAGCATTGGATTTCCATCAGATAATTTTAGATTTGTAAGATATGCGTTCCCGCAAGATAAATCAAGATAAATATAGAAATGAAATGCTTTTTATTTATGTTAACATATTTCTCTTTTATCGTCAACTAAAATCAGATTTACAAAATAGATAACCTCATTTATATCCGCAGATAGCCAGCGGCGCTTTTTCAATACTTTTACCAAATCTATGTACTTAATCATTCACATCTGAGTGCTGGATCCATGCGGCAACCCGATGTTCTGATAACAGCTTGGTTTCCTGAATCAAACTGAAACACGAAAAATCGTAATAAGGTTTTAATACGGTTACATTTTGTACATCTTCGAATTTTAATTCGTTTTTATAATATTCTACGAGTTTATATACTTGCGATGTATTTCCTGTATCATCCAAGTCCCAATCATCTGGATATAAACCGGTAATATCCGAAGATGCTTGCTCTGTATTGTCTGCCGCAAATAGATACAGATATTGACAACCCAAAAGAGAGGCAATAAATAGTATCTGATCGACTACAATTTCCCAAAACACATAGAATCCAATAGGAAAAGCTAATTTTTCGGGAAACGTATAACCAGCATTCCTGCAAAAATGAGTAAGAACTATGCCGGGAAAAGTTTTTAAAACCCGCTGCACGTAGATGGAATTTTCCGATTTTTCCAAATCATCTTTTGCCGCAGTTTTAAACTTTATACGTTCTTCTATAACTCTGCGCAGCTTTTCCTGATCAATATGTTCATCCTTATACCAGGAAAAAACTTCATCTGTTGTGATTCTCTCGTTCCCTTTCAGGTATGCATCTACACAAAGATCAACGATTTCTTTCTCTTCTCTCGACAACTTACTGTCTTCCGATCCAATTCCCTTGTATAAAAGCCCGGCGCTTAAAGCAAAAAAGAAAACGACGTTATCAGAATCTTTTACCAGGTATACCTTCGTAACACCTTTTCGGTCCTCATCCCATGCGTTTTCTTTTAAAAAATATTCCAGAGCCTTTCCTTTTCTATCAGCACGAAAAGACCGGATTATTTCTTTATTTGATTCATCATCTGTAAGCAATTCCACCCTGAGTCGTGAGCGTAACATTTCACATTGCTCTCGAATATTAATACTGATCACCGCCTACCGCTAAGCGCTGTCCCTTCTCAAAAGTTCCCGCGCTGCATCTAATTTCATGTCAGCTAGTTTTAACGGACGAGATCCATGGGCATCTGCATCTAACCCTTCCCGAGAATGCCTCCACGAAAATTCCCCATGGGAAAGAGTACTCAATTGCCAGGAGGATAACTTATTATAACGCTGATAAACGCTCTTTACCAGCTCCTGTGCGCCGGCAGAAAGTTCATCTGAAACAGATTGAAACATATTGCCCGTACTATATTCACCTCTCACTTCCACCAAAACAGGGCCATACATCCATCCTTCAAACTGCGCGCTAAACAGCGGTACTTTGTTATACATGAGAGACTCTCTCTGAACCAAATACATCAATTTGTGCATCCTCATCTGATCCATATCCGTACCATATTCGGTTTTATGCAGGTTATCAAACATCTTTGCGACGCTGAGAACATTTTCCATGATATCTGTCTCCTCGTTCTGTTCCGATTTTTCTATATTATACGATGCCAAAATAGAAGTGTCAATTGTTATTTGATTAACATAATTTATTCTCTGTGAGATCCCAGTCCTTGCCTCGGAAGCTTTTTTTACGCCTGAATTTGATCATTTAAACCAGGAGATCCGCTGAGGAGATCCGCTGAAATGATCTCTTGGTTGACATCTCCCTCCCCCGCGTGTAAAATATTTGATAAACAGGGAGCTTGTATTCAGGCTGAGAGGAAGGAATCGAACTTCGACCTGTATAACCTGATTTGGGTAATGCCAACGTAGGGATGATACGGAAGCATACGTTTATCCATCCCCCGCCGGATGGATTTTTTGTACAGACACGCAGCCCACAGAGCGGGCGCTGCTGCTTTACAGCCTGCTCCCGCGCCAAAGACCGGAAGGAGAGAATCACATGTCTTACACCACACAGATGGATGCCGCCAGACAGGGCATTGTCACAAAGGAAATGAAGCTTGTAGCAGAGAAGGAACAGATGGATGTTCAGCAGCTTCGCGAGCTGGTCGCGCAGGGCAAGGTGGCGATCCCCGCCAATAAATTGCATACCTGCCTGGACGCAAACGGGATCGGCTCCATGCTGAAAACCAAAATCAATGTAAATCTTGGAACTTCCAGAGACTGGAAAGATCTGGATATGGAACTTGAAAAGGTAAATGACGCCGTCGAAATGGGCGTGGAATCGATCATGGATCTGAGTTCATACGGCGACACACAAAAATTCCGCCGCAAACTGACCGGAGAATGCCCGGCGATCATCGGGACGGTTCCAATCTATGACGCGGTGGTCTATTACCACAAACCGCTGAAGGAGATCACTTCCCGCGAGTGGATCGACATCGTGGAGATGCACGCGAAGGACGGCGTTGACTTTATGACGATCCATGTCGGGATCAACCGGCACACTGCGGGCCGTTTCAAACAGAACAAACGCCTGACCAACATTGTTTCCCGCGGCGGCTCCATCATTTTTGCATGGATGGAAATGACCGGACAGGAGAATCCGTTCTATGAACATTACGACGAGATCCTTGAAATCTGCCGGAAGTACGACGTTACCATGAGCCTCGGGGACGCGTGCCGTCCGGGCTGCATCGCAGACGCGGGAGATATTTCCCAGATTGAAGAGCTGGTGACTCTGGGAGAGCTGACCAAACGCGCGTGGGAAAAGGACGTCCAGGTGATGATCGAAGGGCCGGGACATATGCCGCTCAACCAGATCGAGGCAAATATGAAGATCCAGCAGACCATCTGCCAGGGCGCTCCCTTTTATGTACTCGGGCCTCTGGTCACTGACGTTGCGCCCGGCTACGACCACATTACCGCTGCGATCGGAGGCGCGATCGCGGCCGCCAGCGGCGCAGCTTTCCTGTGCTATGTGACGCCTGCGGAGCATCTCAGGCTTCCGGATGTAAACGACGTGAAGGAGGGAATCATTGCCTCCAAGATCGCCGCCCACGCAGCCGATATCGCGAAAGGCGTCAGGGGCGCCGCCGACTGGGATTACCAGATGAGTACGGCGCGCAAAAAGCTTGACTGGGATGCAATGTTCGATCTCTGTATGGATCCCGAAAAAGCAAGACGTTACCGGGAGGAGGCCAAGCCGGAAAAAGAAGATACCTGCAGTATGTGCGGCAACTTCTGCGCGGTAAAGAATATGAACCGGATCCTGGACGGGGAGATCGTAAGTATCTATGACGAATGATAAAAGATCGAATAAAAAAAGGATGCGCGGCCTCGCACATCCTTTTTTTATCCGATTCCCATCCGTCAAAAGTTACGCCTTGTAACCGCTCTCTTTCTGCCCCCACACATAGCGGAACGAGGTATAGAAATCTCTCACAAAATTCATCTTTTTCGGTTCCTCTATCCAGCTGATGATCTTCCCGAATCTCGCGTACAGTTCGCCGTCTTTGGACAGCAGCGGCACCCAGTTTATCTTGAGGGCCTGCACCGCCTGCGCGCGTTTTCTTGTGTCCCGGGCGATCATCCATCGGATCCTCTCCATAATCAGACGCGACATCATTTCCTGCCCTTTGACCTTCGGTTCGAATGTCTCAATTGACAGTAAAATATAAATATAGACAGTCAGTTTTTCGATCAGATACTCATCATACTTTTTGTACTCCACTACCGACTGGTTCAGACTGTCTATGTCCTTCCTGATCTGAAAATACAATTTCTCTCCGACTCTTTGCCTGCCCAGTTTTTTTAACAAACGGTAATAGAGGCGCGATTTCCTGTATTTGGCAAGAATCCCCAGATAAATAACGCGGTATGCCAAAAATACGGATATGACCAGACAGAAGACGACGATCAGCCCGCTCAGTTCTATCAGCGCGGGAACAGAGACGGCGTTCAGCACCAGCGTGGAGATCACGCTGATCCCCATCATCTCCAGAAGCAGGTACAGACAGTTGCTGTAATTCCACTTTCCTACAATATCATCCGTCAAAAAAAACTGACCATAGGAAATGCCAAGGATCGGCTCGTCGCCATTGTAAACCATAAGTTGGAAACTTATAATAGACAGCAGGGAGAGAATAATCTGTATTCCGCTCACATAAATCAGCCAGTTATCGTTCACAACGAACCAACCGGCAAAATATTCCTGTCGTCCTATGTAGAAAAGGCCCACGGCCAGAATGCACAGGACGTTAAACAAGAACAAAAATCCTGCGTTAAAGATCCTCTTCTTCTTCAGAAGCTCTTTCACCCTCATGAAATTCACCCTCTATTATTTATACTCCATTGTATTATACAATAGATTTCTTCTTTTTCAAACAAAAAAAGCAAAAAAAATCTATTTTTTCTCTAAATTTTCCCTTTTCTCTCCATGCCTGCAAAACAAGCGTCTCTTGACACGCGCTGACAGACTTTATATACTCTATTTTACAGGAGGAAACGACTATGATATTTTCGACAGAACAGCTGGAACGCTATTCCAGACATTTCGCGCTGCATGATATCGGCGCGGCAGGCCAGAAAAAATTACTGCAGTCCAGCGTAATGGTCATCGGAGCCGGGGCGCTTGGTTCGGGCGCACTCATGTATCTTGCCGCCGCCGGCGTCGGAACCATCGGTATTGCGGATTACGACCAGGTAGAATTGTCCAACCTGCAGAGGCAGGTAATCCACAACACGGACAGTTTAGGCATCAATAAGGCTCTGTCCGCCGAGCGTACGATCGGCAGGCTGAATCCCGACGTCACGGTACAGACATACCCGGAGAGGATTTCCCCGGATAATATACAAGCCGTCATCGAGCCGTATGATTTTGTCATTGACGGAACGGACCGGTTTGAATCCAAATTCCTGATCAACGACGCCTGCGTACTCTCCAAAAAGCCGTACTCCCATGCGGGAGCCGTACGGTTCGAAGGCCAAACCATGACCTATGTTCCGGGTCAGGGTCCATGCCTTCGCTGCATCCTGGAAAATATCCCTCCCCACGAAGACGCGGCGTCCTGCTCACAGGCCGGAGTTCTGGGCGCGGTACCCGGTATACTGGGCGGTATTCAGGCCATGGAAGCGATCAAATATCTGCTGGGGATCGGGACTCTTCTGGTCGGGAAAGTGCTGTTCCTGGACGGACTGCACATGCATCTCAAGACGCTCGGCGTCCCCCATGCCAATCCGGATTGTCCGGTTTGCGGGGCGCATCCCTCGATCCGTTCCCTTTCAGAAAACCGCAAGGCATATATGCCGGCCGGATGTTCTTTCCCCCGGCCGCAGAAAACGGAGGCGTAACAAATGCTGCCTGAAATCAATATCAACGTATATCTTGCAAACCGCCGGGAAAACGATCTGCTCATTGACGCCCGCGAAGAGCAGCTGTACCTGCGCGGCACGATATCCGGAGCAATAAACATATCTTTAGACAACATCCGGCAGCTGTACGAGCTGCCGAAAGATCAAAATATTTACGTATTCTGCCAGACCGGGGATCTGAGCAGGGAGATTGTCGAGCTTCTCCGCGACGCCGGGTATTCCGCGTACAATTTATCCGGAGGATACCGAGAATACCTGAGGCTCCGGCTTGAAGGACTCACCGCTCCTTCAGTTTCCGACAACCTTCCCCACTGACGGTATATTCCGCCCCTTTCATCCTAATTTACCGGCATTCCTTCTAAAACTCCATGAAAGAGAGCTGTACATACTCTTCTTCCTGCCTCACCGTTTCCCTTCCCTGTTCTCCCATAGGAAAATCGCAGAAGTCCGTATTGGATCTTAAATCGTTCAAAAGCTCTTTTATTTCCTCGCACACCTCTTCCGGCTGTAAATTGAGAAGCATGCTTTTTTTGGAAATCTGCAGTCCTCTCTCTTCATTCAGCCACCTGAAAATATTTGCGCACGCCTGTTTTCCCATCCCGATCCTAAGCAGTTCTTTTGGATCGCTGACCTCATAATACTCCCTGTAGACGGCTTCCATCTCATGGGACGCGCTGTCCGACGTATAATCCCTGTCCCCCAGCAGATTCCTTTTTATCTTATATAAAATCTCATTCAATATGATGCTGTACTTGTATATCCCGCCCCTTATAGTCTGCAGCAGTTCTTCATTTATCTTATCCCGAACCTCCGATACCGTTGGAAGCGTTTTCCCATCATTTTTCGCTTCATTGCGCAGTGTCCTGCAGATCAATTCCGGATCTAAAATATAATTCTCGATCTCATACCGTGACAAAATATGTAATTTAACATTATGCCGCCTGGCGTATTCCATCAGTTTCTCTCTGGTTTCCATCGGCATGCCGTCAGAATCGCGTATGACATGTATCTCGATCTCGCGGCCTAATATTTCCCGCAGCACGGGCGATAATGTAAAAGGCAGCTTGTCGTCCTTGCCCCGTCCCCGGATCACCGGTATCGTGTTTACTCCCGAAAAACTGTCTATCTTCAGCACATAGGCCATTTTCTCGTATACTTCAAGATTCGAATCCTCAAAAAAGGCAATTTTCCCGCTAATCTTAGCTTTGCCAAGTTCATAGGCGTCCAGGCGGTCCGCTATTGCCTGCTGCACCTCCGCTCCGCAGGTTAACCCTCTGTTCACTTTTGCATTTGAAAGGATCGGAATCACGTCAGCCGGATCCGCATTCTGAATCATTGCCGTGGAATGCGTTGAAATGATCATCTGTATTCCCAGCTCCCGCTGCATTTTCATCAAAATGTTGAAAAACCTCACCTGTAAATTATTATGCAAATGCACATCCGGCTCGTCTATCAGGACAACCTTTGTCTTTTCCGGACAATATCTTAAAATGGCGGAGATTGTCTGCAAGATCTGCATGATCCCGCTTCCGCTGTTGTTCAGATCAAATCCAACCCGGCTGTCCCGTCTGCTTTCCACATATTCGGAAAATACATATTGATCTCCGCTCTCATCAAAATGGATATCCTCTATATGAAAAGCAAATTCCCTTTTTAATAGCTCATCCAAATATTGATATTTTCGCGGACTATACATTTTCAGATCCAGGATAATATTTCTCAGTATGGAATTTATGCTTCCCTCCTCCACTCTTGTTTCAATCACCGCCGGAAACAAACGCTCCTCCTCAAACTTCGGCCCCGCAAAACCGGAAATGTACAAAGGGCTGTAATGCTGCAGATCCGGATTGTGAAAATCCCTTTCGGAATCCAGAAGTTTAAAATTCAGATTCTCAAAGAGTTCACGCATATGTACCCGAAAACAATTATCCCTGTCATCGGTTAGTTCTACAATAGCTCCGCTTTCTTCATCATAAGCCATGCCTTTGCGCGCGACTTTATTGTAAAACAGGCTGGACAAATTCCTCTGCGAAACGAACGGAGTATTGAACATATAAAAGCCTGTCTTACTCGGTTTCATCTTTCCCGTCCTCTTATCCGGCTGCAGCAGCCTTCCCTGATGCAGTCCGCGCAGCGCCAGCCAGACGGCCTGAAGCACCGTTGTTTTCCCGGAATTATTTTCCCCCATTAGAATACTGAATGGCCTCAGTTGTATTTCCGTCTCTCTGAACTGCTTAAAGCGAATGAGCTTAACTGAATGAATCATAATGCTTCCTCCATATCTTTTGTGCTGAAATATATTACTCCGGTTCTGTTTTCCCCGCCTTCCTGCCATCTTCTGATTTCCACCGTCAACAGATCAGAGAACCAACTGTCCGAAAGGCTGTTCCGTCCCGATAAAAATATTCATCTCAATATCCATGTGATCCCTCTGGCCAGGCGATAAACCGCGTCTTTGTAATGATTTCCGGGATTCAGTTCAAATACGGAATCTATCCCCCTGCTTTGATAGAAGGAATACAACTCTTTCATACAGTTTTCCGTCTGACGGAGATAGGGATTCCCCGTGCGGCTTTCCTGATCTCCGAGGGAAAGATAAATGGCGTCCGGTTTTTTCAGGAAATCATGTGATCTCACATAAGTCAGGAACTCCGGATACCAAACCGAACCGGACGCCGACACCGCGGCGGAAAACATCTCCGTTACATACGGCGCATAAAGCGCAAACAGTCCGCCCATCGAGTACCCGGCAATGATACGGTATACCGGCGATTCCATCTTATCTTCAATAACCGGAATGATCTGTTCTCCCATAAGTCGGGCGTACCGTGCCGCCTCGCCGGTAAAATGGTCACTTTGCGACACAACAGGTTTATGCGCCCACGGGGAAAGTTCCTCGTCCCAGCGAAGCTTCGTAATGGAAACAAGATGAAACGGCCTGCAGCCGAGTTTTTCACACTGTTCCAAAAGCGGCGCGCCCGCTTCTGCATACATATTGACATAGACGACCGGGACACCGTCGTTTTCGTTTTTGAAAAAGGCGATCTCCTTTCCGTCTATTACTGTTTTCACAGGTTCTCTCATAGCCATGCATCCTCCTATAGTTTCATGTAGCCCTGCATATCCTGAAACCCTATATGTTCATACAATGTCCGTCCACTTTCGGAGGTTTCAAGATATATCTTTGCAATCCCCCGTTCTTTGGCGCAGTTCACCAGCCAGCGAACGATCAGATTTCCTATGCCGTTTCCACGGTATGCCTCTCTCGTATATATGTTCATCAGGTAAGCGCACTCGCCGCCCGGATTGTCAGGCGAGGGCATTTCTCTATACAGGCAAAGTCCGCCGCAGCCTACGGCGGCTCCGTCCATTTCCGCGAATACGGCGATATGCTCACCGTCTGGTATCGATTTCTGATAGTATTCCCGGTTTGCCATGTAGAGATCCTGCGTATCTGCATTCTCCGGAATATTAAAAACATGACGCAGAACTTCCATCCGCCATTCCATTAACATTTCAAGATCCTCTATGGAGGCCCGTCTCACCGCAATATCCATTCAGACCACATCCCCTTCCTTCATGACGACCGGCAATGCCCCGCTGTCCACCTTGCCGTTTGCATTCAGAGGAAGACTGCTCATTCGGACAAAGAATTCGGGGATCATATAGTTCGGCAAAAATCTTCCCATTTCCTTTTTCAAAGCCGACAGATTGGCTTCCGGCTGTTTCAGTACGACATACGCTGCCATATAGGAGAGATTTTGTTCGTCTGTGTACGTCCTGACAACCGCTTTTTCAACCTGCGGGCAGTTGCATAATACGCTCTCGACCTCAGCAGGCTCAACCCGTTTGCCCAGAATCATCACCTGCGTGTCTTTTCGATGAAGAAACGCGATATTTCCGTCGGGCAGGAAGTATCCCAGGTCTCCGCTTCGGTATAACACAGAACCGTCCTGTCTGGTCACAAAGGCTTCATTTTCCTTCTTCCTGTCTCCGATATATCCGGCGGATACCCCGTTGCCGAGAATGCATATCTCTCCCTTTTCGCCCGGCTTTACGGGAGCCAGGCTTTCGTCCAATATCTCGATCTGCACACCAAAAACAGGTTTGCCGACAGGGTATGTACCGTCCGCAAGAGGCTCTGCGTCATTGCACCGATAATAGGAAGCGCACACCGTAGTTTCCGACGGGCCGTAGGTGTTGTATACTTCCGCCTTTTCGATCAGATTGTCGATGTAACCCGCACGAAGCACGTCGCCGCCGCTGATCAGAAGCCGCAGGCTTTTCGGGAGTTTTGGCAAACGATTCATTTCAAGCAGCAAATATGGAAAGCCGCTGATTTCCGTTACATTGTTCTTATCTGCAAACTCCATAAGGAGATGAATACTTTTCTTTGTTTCCGCAGACGGGATTGCAAGCACGGCGCCTGACAGAAGCGCAGTAAACACTTCTTCCACAAATATATCAAAGGAGCAGACGGAATATTGCAGCATCGTATCCGTTTCGTTCGGATGAAATTCTCTCTGAAACGCCCTGACATAGTTGCACACATTGCGGTTGCGGACAGCAACGCCTTTTGGCTTCCCCGTTGAACCGGAGGTATATAGGATATAGGCAAGATCATCCGGCGAAGCGGATGAGCCGACCGAAACATCCTCCGCTTCCATGCCGGGATCCACGCACACATAAGAAAATTTCGCAGCTTTTTCTCTGTAAACGCTGTTCGTGACGAGAATCTCCACACCGGCGTCTTTCATCATAAATTCAATTCTCTCCTGCGGAAAGAATGGCTCTACAGGAACGTAAGTTTTGCCCACCTTCAGAACTGCAAAGATGGCGGCGATCATTTCAACGGAATGTTCCATCATAATTCCCACCCTGCGCGCTTCCGCCGGAATTTTTACGGCAATCGTATCGATCAGGCGCTCAAATTCCTCTCTTGTAAGGCTTCTCTCTTCGTCAAACATGGCCAAGGCGTTTGGGGCGGCCTTTGTCTTATCATGCAGAATTTCATAAATTACATTTGCGTTCATATTTTCTATTACTCCTTTGAGCGCTGTTTTTAGAAAGCATTACTGCCGTCTCAGCGCTCCTGCTGCCGGAAGCGATACTTTCCTTTTCCGTGTCCGGTCACCGACTCGATGATCCCATGCTCCGCCATCTCTCTTAGAAGGTCGGAAGCCCTGGATGACTTAATGTCAATCGCATTCATCACATCCGAACGTCCAAAGATCGTTTGACCCGGAAAAGCCTCGCAAAGTTTCAAAATATGGTTTGCGGTTTTCGTTTGAAACATATTCTCAATGTCCGCTTTTATTTCGTCAATGTCCGGCTTTTTCATTTCAATGTACGGGTTTTTTGTTTCTTTGAGTGCGCCGCTGATGTGCAATGTCCGGTTATGAAGCGGATGCTTCTCATCCAACAGGAGATTTCGCAAAAATACTTCAAGGTACTCCGTTGTTTCATGAATACCGTTTTTCAGATCGTTATAGTTTGCCCTGACCAGTGAATTTCGAAAATACCATGCGTTCTCAGCAAAAATGTCGTTCGCTGCGTCAAAGCCCAGCGTGCGCAGATATTTGATGAAAAATACTGCCGTCGTTCTGGTGTTGCCCTCGCCGAATACATGGATCTGCCACAGTCTGGATACGAATACAGCAAGATGATGGATAATCTCATCCATCGAGAGATTTTTATAGGAAAACTTCTTCTCCTCCGAGAAATCATAATCCAGCGTGGCACGCAGCTCTGTAGCGCTGCCATAGAGTACGGTCGCTCCATTCAGCACCCATTCCTTCTTGGTGATGTTGTAGTCCCTAATGCGTCCGGCATGGGAATAGATGCCTGCAAACAGTTTTCTGTGAATAGAAAGATACTCGTTTGGCGTAAAGCTGAAGGCACGCTCAGAAAGAAGCGCGGCGATCCGGGCTGAGACCTTGTCGGCCTCCTCGGTGCGGTCTGACACGTCACGAGCAGGATTTTTCTCGTAGTAGGTCTGCAGAAGCGCATTTGCCTCTTCAAAGGAAATCTCGCCTTCGATATTCCGAACGGCAGTATGCACCAGATAATCTGATGTTTTCAACCCGTCAACCGCCTGCAGGCCAATGGCCGTATGCCACGCATAGCCTTTGTCCCGCTTTGTCGGTTCGGATTCTTTGATATATTCCTTAAATGGATCCTTGTACACTCCATATCACCTCGCTGTTGCTTTTTTGTCCCACAGGAAATCCTTTCTTCCCCAACTTCCCGATATGCTTCAATGTAAAACTTAATATTAATCAGGATATACATACGAATATCCTCTACGCATATTTCTGTACTTTTTTACTTGTTTCGTGACAGTAGGCACACCGTCTCAACATGTGAATTATCGTCCAAACCAATACTCATATCTTCCTCAATAATCGGCAACTTGAATTTGATAGACTTCAACCACTGTCCGTTTGGCTGCCTATCCTCAAATATCTGTATTTCAGAAATCAATGCTTCGATAAACTGCCTTTTCTCCACATCGTTCATCACACAATACAATTTATCAAAGCAAATCAATACTTTATAAATGTTATCCCCTGTTACCTTTTCTGCCTCAATCGCAGTTTTCTTTGCCCGT
>CANRMH010000024.1 GCA_947631695.1 uncultured Lachnospiraceae bacterium
AAAACATCGTCCTCTAAATCCCGTGCAGAAAGAAACAAGACCGGGACATCGCTTCGTGCTTTTATCCATCTGCAAAACTGGAATCCGTCGCCATCGGGTAAATTTACATCCAATACCACCAGATCAAACGTATGACTGGCTGCAAGAAACTGCCCGTCTTTACAAGTGTACGCATGGTAAACGCGATAATTCTCTTTTTGTAAAGCGGTGCAGATCGTATGATTTAATTCTAAATCATCTTCAAGTACAAGAATTGTATAAATACGCCACTCCTCCTCTGCTGTAATAAATTATTGCTACTCATTTATAATATATTGCTTACCATTTATATTTTCTTTGGAGGGGATGCGCAAATCATCTTTCACTAAAAGTGTTTCTACCATTTCTCTGCGCCTTTCCCTGTTTCGTTCTGCCATCAGCCGGCTTTTCTACATTTTGAGGTATCAGCCACACTTTTCCAAACTTTGAAACACCTGGTATGCGGTTTTCCTCGCAAAGTTTTTGTACCCGTCTTTCTGAAATCCCCCATTTACCCGCTGCTTCAGCACAAGACATATATTCCATAGTCTCCCGTCCTTTCTCAAACCTTATCAGTATAATTATATACGGAATAACGAACGATAGCAACTTATAGTTTTGTAAGATTCTAAACAGATAAAAACCAGTTAATATAAAGATAAAAGCAGGAAAGTATAATAACCATACTCTCCTGCCTCTTTTAATCAAAATTTTCTCACATTTTTATGAGCTTTTTTCTAAATCGCCGTCCCATAAAGTAGTCCAAGCCAAACACAATATATCAGTTCATTCCTTACATCAAATCATTTGAAAATGTTTCAGCGCATCTATAATCGCTGTTTCTTTCTCTGGCGGACATTTAGGCTGTCTGGAAGTCTCCGATTTGGGCAGGTTATAGTTTATCCGCTCAATAATCCCACACTTCCGCTTAATTTGCGCAATATAGAGATTGCTGACCTGCAGACCTGTTTTCTCTTTCACATAATTCTTGATCTCTTCATAGGTAGCCTTACTCTCCGCCGTTGTCAGATCCATCTCGTCCATCGTAAGTTCCACTTCAATATGATGCTCGACATTAAGTTTGGACAATAAACATACCGTCTCCACATGCACCCCCTGCGGGAACATGTCCACCGGCCTGGCTCTCCTCACCTCGTAACCTCTTTCCCCCAGATACTTCACATCCCTGGCCAGAGTCGCGGAATCGCAGCTCACATACACGATTTTCTCCGGCCCCATCTTCACGATCGTATCCAGCACGCTCGTCTCGCATCCTTTTCGTGGCGGATCGACCACCACCACATCCGCGCGTATCCCGTCGTGCGCATATTTCTCCGGAAGCACATCCTCCGCCCTGCCCGCATAGAACTCCACATTCTCAATTCCATTCATCTCAGCATTCTTCCCGGCGTCTTCGATCGCCTGAGGGATCACCTCAACGCCGTACACCCTCCGCGCCCTCTGCGCCAGAAACAGAGAGATCGTTCCGATACCGCAGTAGAGATCCCACACCGTCTCCGTCCCGTGCAGATTGGCATACTCAAGAGCCGTGCGGTAAAGCTTCTCCGTCTGTACAGGATTCACCTGATAGAAGGACAGAGGCGAGATCCGGTACCGGATATCCCCGATCATATCCGTAATATAGTCCTGTCCCCAGAGCCCAACAATCTGCCGTCCCATGATCACATTCGTATGATCTGTGTTAACGCTAAACGTAATGCTGGTCATACCTTCAATTTTTCTCAGCCGCTCAACCAGTTTTTCGGCATGAGGAATTTTCGTACCGTTAATCACCACACAGACCATAATTTCCTTTGTATGGTACCCGCAGCGGATCAGCACATGTCGGATCAGCCCCCGGCGCTCAGTTTCATTGTATGCCGTAATCCGGTATTCCTCCATAAACTGCAGCACGTTCTCCAATATCCGCCCGTTGACCGCAGCGCCGATCACGCAGTCCGTATTTGGAATAATCCGGTGCGTGCGCCCCGCGTAGAACCCGGCAACCGGTTTCCCGTCCCTGTCCGTTCCCACAGGATACTGCGCTTTATTGCGGTAACGATACGAATCCTCCATGCCGCAGACAGGTTCCATCACCTCATCCAGCAATTCCTCTGTCAACCCGCCGATCTTCTGCAAATGCATCCGAACCTTCTTCTCCTTAAATCTCAGCTGCGCGTTATACGACATGGCCTGTATCTGGCAGCCGCCGCACTGGCGGGCCGTCGGACATCGGGCGGGGACGCGGTCCGGCGACGGTGAGATCACTCTCACAAGCCTTGCGTACCCGTACCGCTTTTTCATTTTCATAATACCGGCCTCTACGGTATCTCCGATCACAGTGTCCTTAATAAATAAGGTATAGCCATCAACTTTGCCTATACCTTCTCCATTTACACTGATATCTTCAATTTTAACCGTAACAATATCATTCTTCTTCATATCCGTCCCTCCGCCTGTACTTCTGCAGTTATCATAAGCCTATGACAACGATGTCTTTCGCAGATTAGTCTCAAACAGGCGGTTATATCCCAGCCAGCCCTGGCTCTGCTTATCTTTAAAAATCTCCGTGAGCGTCTGCATCTTCGCATCCGCACAGTCTGCAAAATTAAGCGCCAGCGCCTCTGCCAGCGCAGGTTTCTTCGGGGAACCGTACTCCAGCTCTCCATGATGAGCGATGATGCAGTGCTTTAACTCCGCAGCCAGCTTTTCCGGAAAACCGGGAATTGCTCTCACCGCATCACTGACCATCTCCACCCCGATCACGATATGTCCCAGAAGCTGGCCGTCGTCCGTATAATCATTTTCCGGCAGGGAGGAAAGTTCTCTCGTCTTTCCGATATCGTGGCACATCGCTGCGGTATACAAAAGATCCCTGTTCAGAATCGGATACGCGCCCGCCATATATTCGCAGAATTTCACAACGCTCAGCGTATGTTCCAGAAGTCCCCCCGCAAAACTGTGATGGACGCTCTTTGCAGCCGAATGGCTTTTAAATACGCTGATAAACTCTTCATCCTTTTCAAAATAATACTCGATGACCTGACGAAGATACGGATTCTTCACCTGTCTTCCGTAATCCAGCAGTTCCCGGTACATGCCGTCCGTACTTTTCTCGGTAGTGGGCATGTAATCCGCCGGGACATACTCGTTCTCATAGGCCTTCCGTATCTGCCGGATGTTCAGCTGAAGCGCGTTATTATAGCGGATGACCTCTCCGTAAACTTCGATAAAATCCATCTCCTCATAATCGGCGATCCCGTTTGAATTCGGATCCCATACCTTGCCGTCGAGAGTTCCTGTCTTATCCTGCAAAATCAGGTTATCATACGGTTTTCCGTTCCTGGTTTCCGCGGAACGCTTGCCCCTGCACAAATAAATATTCCGAATAATCTCGCCTTCCCGAAGGGTGTTAATATATCTCATACTACGTCCTCTTTCTCACTGTGATCAGCCAAGTCAAATACCCCTCGCAGCAAGCTGCGGGGCATAACCTGGCTTATTTTTAGTTTGCCCGGCTCAAGGAGCCTGTTTGGTCTACTCTCTGCTCCCCACAGTCACGTCGAACTTAATTTCCACATATCCGTCCGCTCCCTGCCGCTGTCCCGATACCAGGACGCCGGCTCCGGGCCTGCGATCCATCAGTTCCTTATGGTACGCGCTTAACGTCTCAATCTGGTGTCCGCCCACGCTGGTAATGATATCTCCGCTCTGGATCCCCGCGTTCATTGCCGGAGAATCCGCCGCCACTTCCCGCACATATACTCCCTCAGGCATCCCGCCTGATTTCGCCATCTGCTCCGTGACGGTCGTCCCCAAAATTCCCATATACGGAACCGCATTCCCGTTTGACAGCATCTCAATAACCGTTTTGATATCCGATATTCCGTACGCCATTGTCAAATTCGCGCTTCCGCCCTCAGAGATATGGGAATCGATCAGTCCTATAATCTCCCCGCGGGTATTGGCCAGGACGCCTGTTCCTCCGGCCGCTCCCGCAATATCCGTACAGAGAACCCGGTAGTCGCCATCCGCCCGGTTCACAAAATGCCTGGTGGACGAGACGATGCCATACCCGAGTCCTCCGGAATAGCCGAACGGCCTGCCAAGCGCCATGACGCCCTCTCCCCTCGCTGTGTTCGTCGAACTTCCCAGCGGCGCAATCTGAATCTGTTCCCAGGTACTGTCCTGGATCTTTTCCTTATCTACCGCAAAAACCGCAACGCCGAGGTTCTCATCCTTTCGCTTCAGTTCGGCCGGGTAGGTTTTATCGTCGGCGAACGTAACCGTCAGGTTTTCCATATCGGCAAGCCCGGTACTTTTCCCAAAAATCAAAAGAGACTGCCCATTGTCCGCCACGATCACGCCCGCATTCCTGCCTCCCGCGTCGAACGCGTCGCTCTGCCAGCTCCCCTCGGGGCCGCTTACAATCTCCGCAACGCTTTTATTCACCTGAAGAGCAATGTCATACCACGCGCGGTTGAGTTCCTGATAATTTTCCATTGTGAGTGCAGGGGCTTCCTCCGGCGCTTCCTCCCCGACGTCTTCCTGCTCCGTCCGGCCTGCATTGTCCTCTTGGGCCGGTTCTTCGGGCTGTTCTCCGGAAAGTTCCTTTCCCTGGTCATCCTCCTCAGAAGGGATCGTAATCTCCTCCGGATCCTCCGGAAACCGCTCCTGCGCCCAGGGTTTGAGCGTATAAAAACCAAGGCAGGCCGCCGCTCCGAACGCTAGCCCCGTCACGGCATATTTCAGTATCAGAAGAAACGCTTTTCTCTTTCGTCCCGTCTCTTCCTTAATGGTTTCCTGCATAAAAGAATACTCCTCTTCCGCTTCCGGAATATCATTTTGTTCCATAGGTTCCTTCTGAGATTCCATTTCGCATACTTCTCCTTTGCACCCTGTCCTAAGTATACAATATTGGCAGATAATGTTCAATATTTCCTTTTCTTTATCCGGGAAATAAGCTAAAATAAAACCAGGTGAAATGTTATGAACAGGAAAACTCTGACCAAATTGGAATACGATAAAATCCTTGACCTTCTGACCGGGGAAGCTTCCTCGCCGGGAGGAAAAAATCTGTGCCGCAGCCTAAAGCCCATGTCCAAACTTGCGGATATCGAAACCGCGCAGGAACAAACCGCCGCGGCATTTACCCGGCTGGTAAAGAAAGGCCGTCCGTCCTTCGGCGGGTGCCTTCCCATCGGCGAATCCGTGAAACGTCTTCAGATCGGGGCCTCCCTCGGCGCCGGAGAACTGCTGCGGATCTGCAGGCTCCTCGAGACTGCGGGGAAGGTCAAAGCATACGGCAGACATGAAAACGCGGACGACGCGGCGGACTGCCTGGACGCTTATTTTGCACAGATTGAACCCCTCTCCCCTTTGGCCTCCGAGATAAGCCGCTGTATCATCAGCGAGGAAGAAATCAGCGACGAAGCCAGCGCCGGCCTGAAACATGTACGCCGCATGATCTCTCAGACGAACGACAAGATACACGCCGCCCTGAGCAGCGCGATCAACGGTTCCCTGCGGTCCTACCTTCAGGAGCCGATCATCACCATGCGCGGCGACCGCTACTGTATTCCCGTCAAGGCGGAATACCGAAGCCAGGTTCCCGGTATGATCCATGACCAGTCCTCGACGGGTTCCACTCTGTTCATCGAGCCGATGGCCGCAGTAAAATTAAATAACGAACTGAAAGAACTGTACGGAAAAGAGCAGGATGAAATTCAGAAAGTCCTCGCTGTTCTCAGCGGGGACGCCGCAGAATATACGGATGCGCTGGACATCGATTACCGCATCCTTACCGAACTGGACTTTATATTCGCCAAAGGCGCTCTCGCCCTGTCCATGAACGCGAGCAGGCCCATATTCAATTCGGAAAGGCGCATTCATATCCGGTCGGGTCGTCATCCCCTGCTGGACAAAAAGAAAGTGGTTCCCATCTCCGTCTCTCTGGGCGGCGAGTTTGACCTTTTGATTATCACCGGGCCGAACACCGGGGGTAAAACCGTCTCTCTGAAAACAGTTGGCCTCTTTACGCTGATGGGGCAGGCAGGCCTCCACATTCCCGCGCTGGACCGTTCCGAACTGGGGATCTTTGAGGACGTCTACGCAGACATCGGGGACGAGCAGAGCATCGAGCAAAGCCTGAGTACATTTTCCTCCCATATGACCAATATTGTTTCTTTTCTGAAAAAGATAAGATCGGATTCCCTGGTGCTATTTGACGAGCTGGGAGCCGGGACGGATCCTGCGGAGGGAGCGGCCCTCGCCATTGCTATCCTGAGTCATCTGCACGACCGGGGCGTCCGGACCATGGCGACCACCCATTACAGCGAGCTTAAAGTTTTCGCCCTGTCCACACCGGGCGTGGAAAACGCATGCTGCGAATTTGACGTGGACACCCTGCGGCCCACTTATCGCCTGCTGATCGGCATTCCCGGAAAAAGCAACGCCTTTGCCATTTCCGGAAAACTCGGTCTGCCCGAAGACATCATTCAAAACGCAAAGTCGCATCTGTCCGAACAGGAGGAGTCCTTCGAGGATCTTCTTGCGGATCTGGAAAACAGCCGCCGCTCAATTGCCAGAGAGCAGCAGGAAATCAACGCATACAAACTGGAACTGGAACGCCTGAAAACAGAGGCGGCGCAGAGACAGGAAAAAATAGAACAGCAGCGGGAACGCATCCTGCGGGAAGCAAACGAAAAGGCGTATTCCATCCTGCTCGAAGCAAAGGAAACCGCCGATGAAACGATCAAAAATTTAAGAAAGATCAATAAAAATAACATTTCCTCAGCCGATCTGGAAAAGGAGCGGGAACGCCTGCGCAAAAAGCTGGACTCCACCGGCGGACATCTGTCTGTGCAGCCGAAAAAACCCAGGAAGCAGCACAAGCCCGGCGATTTCAGGCTCGGAGAAACCGTAAGGGTTCTGAGCATGAATCTGACCGGCCATGTCGTGTCCCTTCCGGACTCAAAAGGTACCGTAACCGTTCAGATGGGGATCCTGCGTTCACAGCTTCCCATCTCAGATCTGGAAATCATAGAGGAAACGCCCTCCTACTCTGCCGGAAACATACGCCGCACCACGCAGGGCAGGATGAAAATGGACAAATCCCTGTCTGTCAGCCCGGAAATCAATCTTCTCGGCAAAACCGTGGACGAGGCGGTCGCCGAGCTGGATAAATATCTGGACGACGCGTATCTGGCGCATCTGGATCAGGTGCGCATCGTACACGGGAAGGGAACCGGCGCGCTGCGCGCCGGCATTCACAACTATCTGCGGCGTCAGAAACATATCAAAAGCTTTCATCTGGCCGCCTTCGGAGAGGGCGACGCAGGAGTCACAATCGCGGAATTTAAATGACAGAAAGGAAATACTATGGTAAGCAAACAAAAAATATTGATTGTAGACGACGACGAAAATATCGCGGAACTTTTATCTCTGTATCTGACAAAAGAATGTTTTGACACCATGATGGTCTACGACGGCGAGGAAGCTCTTGCCGCCTTCGACTCCTACCGCCCGAATCTGGTTCTGCTGGACCTGATGCTCCCGGGCATTGACGGCTATCAGGTATGCCGGGAAATCCGATCCAAATCCCAGACGCCGATCATAATGCTGTCGGCAAAAGGAGAAGTCTTCGACAAGGTTCTGGGACTGGAACTGGGCGCGGACGATTACGTGATGAAGCCGTTTGACTCCAAGGAACTGGTCGCCAGGGTAAAAGCGGTCCTCCGCCGCTATCAGCCTTCCAAAACGGATCACTCCGCGGAGGACAAGGGCAAATGCGTGGAATACCCGGGCATCGAGATTAATCTCACGAATTATACCGTCATGGTAGACGGAAAAAATGTGGAAATGCCTCCAAAAGAACTGGAACTGCTCTATTTCCTCGCGTCCTCCCCCAACCAGGTCTTTACGCGCGAACAGCTTCTGGATCAGCTCTGGGGCTATGAATACATCGGCGATACCAGGACGGTTGACGTACACATCAAGCGCCTTCGGGAAAAGATCAAAGATCACAAATCCTGGAAACTGGGAACCGTATGGGGCATCGGATATAAATTTGAAACAAAATAATTTCAGGGGATCACAATATGAAAAGGCAGAAAAATACAAAAACAAAAAAGAAGAATGCTTCCAACCTGAAAAGCACTCTGTACATTAAATTCATCATTGTGTATATGATCTTCGGATTTCTGAGCGTCTTCACCGTCGCCACACTGACGTCCGGGCTGACGCACAGATATCTGAAATCTTCCACTATCTCTTCCATGTACAGGGAAGCAAATATTCTTGCAACCGATTATCTGCCCGGATATTTTGACGAATCCCTGTCCCTCTCTGACGTCAGCGTCCAGCTGGACGGTATGAGAATCTATCTCGGCTCCGCGATATGGTTCGTGGACCCAAAAGGCCGGCTTATTGTCTCATCACAGTCGGAGCAGTATCCCTCCGCGCCCGAGGCGATCGAAAATTTTAATCCTGCCGAAAGCGGAAGCAGCACGTATCAGGAAGGGACCTATCACGATTTCTTTTCCGAGGACGTTATCACGGTCATTGCGCCGGTGACGCAGAATTTCTCCACAAAGGGATACCTGCTGATCCACAAAGCCCTGTCCGACGTCTCCGAAACCCGGCGTCTCCTGATGCGGCCGGCATACATTACCCTGATCCTTATCTATCTGATGTCGTTCATCATTCTGCTGGCCTTCCAGTTTTTTATCTATCAGCCGCTGAGAAAGATCACGGAAGCTGCGACGCAGTACGCCTCCGGCAACCTCGAATACGAGATTCCGGTAACTACCGAGGACGAGATGGGATATCTGTCCGCCTCCCTGAATTACATGTCCTCACACCTGCGCGACATGGAGGACTATCAGAAAAAATTCGTGGCAAACGTCTCCCACGATTTCCGCTCCCCCTTAACTTCCATCAAAGGGTATGTGGAGGCCATGGCAGACGGCACTATTCCTCAGGAAATGCAGGAAAAATATCTGAAAATAATTTTGTTTGAAACCGAGCGGCTCACCGATCTGACCAACGACCTGCTGACGCTGAATGAATTTGACACGCAGCATCTGCCGCTGGACAAATCCGTTTTCGATATCCATGAGACAATCAAAAATACAGCGGCGTCCTTTGAGGGCGTCTGTACTCAGAAAAAAATATCCATCGAACTGATCCTGGCCTCCAGACGCCTGAACGTTCTGGCGGACAAACAGAAGATCCAGCAGGTTTTCTACAATCTCATCGACAACGCGATCAAATTCAGCGAAACGGATTCCAGCATCATCGTGGAAACTACCGAGCGCGGAGAAAAAGTCTATATCTCCGTAAAGGATTACGGAATCGGTATCCCCAGGGACGCGCTCCCCAAAATATGGGAACGCTTTTACAAAACCGACGCCTCCCGGGGAAAAGACAAAAAAGGAACCGGCCTCGGCCTCACGATCGTCAAGGAAATCATCCAGGCGCACGGAGAAAATATCAATGTGATCAGCACGGAAGGAGTCGGAACCGAATTCACGTTCTCTCTCCCGAAGGGCTGAAGCTTTTAGTAAAGCATATTTTGCACCGATTCCTCTTCCATGTTTTCACGGGTCACCCAGGTAAACCCTGTATCCACCACCGCTTCATTTCCCATCTCAAGAACGGATCTCACAGCGGCGATCACCGTGGCATACCCCATCCCGTATGGATTCTGAAGGATCAACCCTGCGATTTTCCCCTCCTGCAAGGCCTTCTGCTCGCTCTCGTTCATATCGAATCCAACAATCGTCACATTGTTCCTGTCATATTCCTCACAGTTCTCCACCGCCATCATCACGGTTGTACTGTTCGTGGCATAAATCCCGTCAATATCCGGATTCTCCTCAAAGATAAACCGAATAATATCCTCCTGCCCAATATCCTCCGGCTTCGGCGCCTCCTCCTGATCCTCAAGCTCCATCCGGCTGATCATCTCCTTTGCAATCTTCTCCTCTTCATTCAGATAATACACGTTCCCGACCTGGATTCCCGGATGGTTTTCCTTCATTTCATCTACAAACGCATCCACGCGCTCCCTGGACGTATCGGATCGGGAATCGTTCGCAAGGATCATAACCTTACCTTTCTCTCCCATCTCTTTCGCCATCCCGGACGCCGCGGTCTGCGCCGCTTTTGTATTATCCGTAAGAATCTTCGCCATGATTCCCGGATACGCGCTGGCCGAGTCAAACGTGACAATCGGGATCCCGTTCTCCGCCGCCATATCAAACTGCACTTCACAGGACTGCGAGTCCACGATCGCGATCCCGATCGCGGAAGGATATCTGGCCAGTTCCTCATCCAGAATATTGACCTGTTCGTCTACATCGTTCGCCTCTCCCGGCGCGCTGTACACAAGCTTTATCTTATCCTTTCCCTCATAGCCGAGCATGTCGTTGATATCCTCCGCCGCCTGTTCGGCTCCCTCGCAGATAGTATCCCAGTACAGCCCGTCCGCGCTTTTCCCTATAATAGAAATGTATGTACCCGGTTCCGGAGTCAGTCCCTTGACATCCCCGTACGCGGAAGGGAAAATCGCATCCAGCTTATCCTGATCCTCCCTTATTTCCTTCTCTTCGTATACCTTTTCATGCTCCTCGCCCCGGAGTTCCTCCTGCCGGCGCGAACACGCGCTGTTCGTAAAAACCACCGCCAATATCAATACGGCCGCAAGCCATCGTCTGTTCATCTTCCATCACCCGTTTTCTAAATACTGCAATTACAAACACTATAACTCAAAATCAGGAAAAAGTGTAAAAAAATTTCTTAATATTTCCTTATCTTTTCCCTCCCCACCCCTGCGGGAAGTAAAAATAGAATCTCGCCTGCGAGATTTTCCGCCTGCGGCGGGCCGCGCAAGCGGCATCTTCCCATCCGCCGCAGTGCGATCCCGCGGAGCGTTTTTGGTTTCATAGGGAACGAAGTTTCCTGTGAAACAAAAAAGAGTCCCGTTCTGGGACTCTTCTCCATTATCTGTAATGCAGCCGTTTACTAGCCCTCGGAAATGGCTCCTGTAGGACACTGAGCAGCGCAGGCTCCGCAATCTACACAAGAGTCGGCATCGATCTCATAGTGATCCGCTCCCTGAGCGATCGCTCCTACCGGACATTCAGCTTCGCAAGCTCCACAGCTCACACACTCGTCACTAATTACATGTGCCATGATATGTACCTCCTTTTAATTATGACAGGCATAAAGCCATATTGTGTCTGGTTCTATCATAATACAAACGGGATAAATATACAAGCAAAATTATGTTCAAAATTTCCGAAAGAAGCCTGTCGTCTTTTGTTTTTTTCTCACGACGCGTTTTGACGATTTTCATGCCTGTCCCATGTTAGGATAAGCTTGCAGAATATCATGATAAGGGGGTATAATCGTGAACAATGCGCTGAATACGCTGAACAGCTCCACCAAAGAAGACACTAAACTGTACAACTGTATCAAAGAACTGTACGAACAGGGCGTACCCTTCGACGAGTTAAAGGCTTTGATCCCGGATATGAAACGCACCAGAGAGCAGCTTCGGATAAAAAGAATGCTGGAAAACAACAATGCGGTGCTTGTATCTATGATGAGCAAGGAAATGTCTTTCCTTCTGGACGCAAAAGAAAGGCAGGAAGAAGAACAATTCAAAAAACTGGACCAGCTGATCCGGCAGCAGCAATCCTTCCGAAGGGAATCTGCCCGGTTTCATCCGGCCCAGCGTCTCAAACGCTTATTCCTGCCACTTTAAATTGGCAAATTTAGTGTAATCCGGCAGCCACGCCAACTGAACGGTCCCAATGGGGCCGTTTCTTTGTTTTGCGATAATAATCTCCGCCTGATTCGGTTTGTCCGTATCTTTATTATAATAATCGTCCCGGTAAATAAACATGACCACATCGGCGTCCTGTTCGATCGCCCCGGACTCCCTTAAATCCGACAGCATCGGTCTGTGATCAGGCCGCTGCTCCACCGCCCGACTCAGCTGCGAAAGCGCCAGTACAGGCACGTTCAGCTCTCTCGCCAGACCTTTCAGCGAGCGGGAGATCTCCGAAATTTCCTGCTGCCTGGAATCCGTCCGGCTTCCCGCGCGGCCGCTCATCAGCTGCAGATAGTCGATAATGATCAGATCCAGATCATGTTCCAATTTATATTTACGGCATTTGGAACGCAGCTCCGAAATGGAGATTCCGGGCGTATCGTCAATGATGAGATTGGATTTTCCGATGATTCCCGCGCCCTCGATCAGCTTCTCCCAGTCCGTATCCTTGAGATTGCCGGTGCGCAAAGCCTGGGAATTCACCTGCGACTCCAGGGAAAACAGGCGGTTCACCAACTGCTCCTTTGACATTTCCAGGCTGAATATCGCAACGTTTTTCTGGCTTTTAAAGGCGACATGCTGAGCAATATTCAGCACAAAAGCCGTCTTTCCCATCGAGGGCCTCGCTGCGATCAGTACCAGATCGGAGGGCTGCAGGCCGGATAATTTGTAATCAAGATCCAGAAATCCCGTAGGGATCCCCGTTACCGCCCCTTTATTTCTGGAGGCTTTTTCAATGCGTTCCAGCGCGCTGAGTACTACCTCCCGGATCGGCACGTAATCCCTGGTGTTTCTCGTCTGCAGCAGTTCGAATACCTTCTTTTCCGTCGTCTCGAGAATTTCCTCCAGCGGTTCGTTCCCCACATAACAGGTGTTGGCAATGTCCTCGTTCAGTCTGATCAGTCTGCGCAGTATGGCCTTTTCCAGCACGATCTCGGCGTAATATTTTACATTCGCGGACGTGGGAACCGCAGCAAGCAGATCCCGCGCAAATTCGAGGCTCGAAATTTCCTCCGGCACATCCTTCTCTCTCAAACGGTTCTGCAGAGTGACCAGATCCACCGGTTTCCCTTCATTGAACAGTTCCGTCATAGAGTCGAACACAATCCCATATGAAGTTTGATAAAAATCACTCCCGCTCAGTATCTCCGCAGCGGTCATGATTGCATCCCTGTCCATCAACATGGCGCCCACTACAGACTGTTCCGCTTCGATGCTGTGGGGCGGAACCCGTTTAATGAGTGTTTCCTCCATGCTTTCTTCCTCCCGCGATCCGTTTTCTCGGACTATGCTTCCTTTATCGTAACTTTAAGCTGCGCCGTCACCTTCGCGTGCAGCTTTACGGTTACCTGATGCGTACCGATCGTCTTCAGCGTCTCCTTCATCTGAAACTTCTTCTTATCTACTTCCAGCCCCGCCTGCTCCTTCAGGGTAGCCGAGATCTCTTTCGAGGATACGGAGCCGAATGCTTTTCCGCTTTCCCCTGTCTTAATAGCAAGTTCCACCTCCGCGGCTTCCAGCTTCTTTGCCAGCTCCTGCGCGGCTTCCAGTTCCTTCTGCGCTCTCCTGTCCGCCGTGGCCTTCTGAAGCTTCAGATCATTCATATTTTTTGCGTTGGCTTCCAGCCCCTTCCCGGTCTTCAGAAGAAAATTTCTCGCATATCCGTCGCTGACGTCCACGACCTGTCCTTTTTTCCCCAGCGCCTTGACGTCCTCCGTTAATATCACCTTCATATCAGATATCTCCTCCTTCCAGCATTTCATCAATCACCTTTTTCAACGATTTTACGGCCTCGTCCATATCCGTATGCTCAAACTGGGTCCCCGCGGCGTTCATGTGGCCGCCCCCGCCCAGGCGTTCCATGATCAGCTGGACATTGATCTCATCGATCGCCCTCGCGCTCACAAATATCTTTCCGTTATACACCGTCAGCACAAAGGACGCCCTGATCTGGTCGATATCCAACAGTTCGTTCGCAGCCTGCGCCCCGATGATAGTAGGACTCTCCACCTTCAGGTTCTCTCCCCTCGCGATCGCGAACTGCTTCCTGTACACCTCCGCGCTGCTGATGATCTCGGCTTTCGCCCGGTAGGACTCCATATCGTCCCGGAAAATTTTCCGCACATAGGCGATGTCCGCGCCGTTCCGTCTCAGAAACGCGGCCGCTTCCAGCGTACGCACGCCGGTACGGTTCATAAAGTTGTTGGTGTCAAGCATAATTCCCGCATACAGGCTGTTCGCCTCCATAGCCGGGATCTCGACGTCGTCCACAATATATTGAAGCACCTCCGAAACCATCTCGCAGGCGGACGACGCGTACGGCTCAATATAGGACAGAAGCGCGTTTTCAATATTATCGCTGCTCTGCCTGTGGTGATCCAGCACCACGATCGTCTTCGCCCTGGAAAGCAGTCCCTCGCATTCCGTCATTTTCGGGCGGTTCGTGTCTACTACCACGACCATAACGTTATCATTCTCATTTACCATTGCCAACGCTTCCGCCGAACGCACAAACAGGTCGTCCGGGTACTCCTGGCTCCTGGAAAAATCCTCGTACAGCGGACGTACGGACGCGGTCACCTCATTGATCACAATGTGCGCCTTCTTGCCCAACGACGCAGACGCCCGGTAAATTCCGATCGCCGCGCCGAACGTATCCACATCCGTCATCTTATGTCCCATTACCAGAATATGATCGTTGACCGAGATAAACTCCCGCAGCGCTTCCGCTTTCACGCGGGCTTTTACGCGGGTATTTCTGGACGTCTGTTCCCGTTTGCCCCCGTAGTAGGTGATCCCGTGACAATCCTTGATCACCGCCTGATCCCCGCCTCTTGCAAGCGCCAGATCGATCGCTACCCGGGCGTAGTTATAGCCCTGCGAATAGGCGTCCCGGCTGAGTCCCAGCCCGATGCTGAGCGTAGGCGGGATCCTATTTCCGATATTTACGGATTTTACATCCTCCAACAGCGAGAAGCGGTCCGCCTCCAGCTGCTTAAAATATTGTTTCTTAATTACGATGAAGTACTTATCCGCCTCCATCTTCTTGACGATCCCGTCAACTTTTGCGATATACTGGTTGATCTTGCGGTCGACCAAAGCAAGCAGAAGGCTCTGCCGCACCTCCTCCATGCTGTTGATCACCTCGTCGTAGTTATCAATATAAATCAGTCCCGCAACCAGGCGCTGCTCCTCATTCTCGCGGATGTAACGGTTCAGCATCGTTATATCCCGGAGATATACGGCGACAAAATACTCCTTCTCCTCCGGAAGCTCCAGAAGCTTTTCCGTCTCGCTGAAGCCCTCCACGGATACCCGGCACAGTTCGGCCTGGTACTCCCTGTCCCGGCGGAAGACCTCTATCTCCACCGTCTGATTCTCCTCTTTCGGGAAAATGCTTTGATTCAGCTCGGGAATATACCTGCTTAAAACAGCGTCGCCCTTTGGCCTGCTCTCAAGGATCTTCTCGAATTCCCTGTTCATCCAGATGATCTTTCCGTCATCCAGCAAAATCGCGTACGGAACCGCCAGCTCTTTCAGGATCGTATTCTGAACCACCCCATACTGCGCCGCGAACTCTACCATATCCTTCAGTACCACGGACCGGTTGTAAAAGTACATGATCCCTACGATAACAACGTAAATGATCAGAAAGACGAACATCAAAAGCCCGGCTCTGCGGTCCGTCCTGTAGATCCAGACGTTCATGGCCGCCAGAAGGATCGTCATAAACGCCGGCCACTGCATGTACCATTTCAACTGTCCTTTTAAGCGTATATTATGATTTTTTTTCATACCCGTTTCCCTCGAAAAAATAAAATCACATCTAAACGCAATTATAGCATCTTTTTCTCAAAAATGGAAGTAGTACCGTATCCTTCCGGATTCATGGACTGCCATCTCCAGGCGTCCGCACACATTTCGTCCAGTCCCCGACTGGCCTCCCAGCCCAGCTCTCTCTTTGCTTTTCCGGGATCGGCATAGCATTTTGCAATGTCTCCCGGCCTGCGCGGTTTTATTTCATAAGGAATTTGCTTTTTGCAGGCTTTCGAGAACGCTTTCACCATATCCAGAACAGAATAGCCCGTTCCCGTTCCCAGGTTATAGACGGACAGTCCCTCCTTGTCCTGAAGCTTCCGGATCGCCTTCACATGGCCGACAGCCAGATCCACCACATGGATATAATCCCTCACGCCGGTCCCGTCGGGGGTGTCATAGTCATTGCCGAAAACGTTCAGCTTTTCCAGTTTCCCAATCGCCACCTGCGTGATGTAGGGCATCAGATTATTGGGGATCCCCCTGGGGTCTTCCCCGATCCTTCCGCTTTCGTGCGCGCCTACCGGATTGAAATATCTCAGCAGGATCACGTTCCACTCCGGATCGGACTTCTGCAGATCCGTCATAATCTGCTCCATCATGGACTTGGTCCATCCGTACGGATTCGTGCATTGCCCCTTCGGGCAGTCCTCAGTGATCGGCATCTTCTCCGGCTCGCCGTAGACCGTGGCCGAAGAGCTGAACACGATATTCTTACATCCTTCCCGCCTCATAACCTCCAAAAGCGTCAGCGTCCCGCTGATATTATTGCGGTAATATTCCAAAGGCTTCTGTACAGATTCGCCCACTGCTTTCAAAGCGGCGCAGTGGATGACCGCGTCTATCTTCTCCCTCCGGAACATCTCCGTCAGGCAGTCCGCATCCGTCACATCTCCCTCATAGAACTGAATGCTCTTTCCGGACAGTTCCTCCACTCTCCGCACAGATTCCCTGGAGGAATTGCACAGATTATCATATATCACCACGGAATATCCCGCGTTCAGAAGTTCCAGAGCCGTATGGCTGCCGATATATCCTGCTCCGCCTGTAATTAAAACCTTCATTCCAACTGCCTCCTACTGTTTCTATTTTTCTCCCCAGAGTTCTTCCGGATACACTCCGTTTTCCTTCATCCGGCGAATCGCCTCCACGATCATGGGTTTATCTTCCTTATACGTAATTCCATACCATTTTTCCCGCGTTTTCAGAACCTTGACAGAGGCCTTCCCCTCCGCGGTCAGTCTGTTCACCACGGACGGCAGAAAATATTCGCACTTCATCGGATCCTTCCTCAGTCCTTCCCTCAAAAACGCAGGAAAACCGGCCTTGATCTCTTCCAGAATACTTCTCGTAAATCCCCACAGATTCATTGACACGGTCGCATCTTCCGGAAGAGCTTCCCATGTCTGTCCGCCGTCCTCCGTGCAGGCTATGCCGCCGTCCCTTTTCTCAATTCTGATCCGCTCGCGGACGCCGTAAAGTTCCCCCGCCGCATCCGTCTCGCAGACGCCCCGGGAGACATGGCCGAAATCAGTCACCGTATTGCCCAGCCGATATCCCACCATCGCATAGCGGTATTTTTCATCGTCCTGATGCGATGAAAGATAATCGTAAATCAGCTGAAAAGCTTCCCTTCCATAATAATCGTCCGCATTGATCACCGCGAAAGGCCCCCTGATTTCGTCCATACAGCTGTATACCGCATGCGCGGTTCCCCAGGGTTTGACGCGTCCCTCCGGAACCTCGAACCCTTCAGGCAGGCTGCGG
>CANRMH010000025.1 GCA_947631695.1 uncultured Lachnospiraceae bacterium
GAACCGCTCCGATGAACGGTCCGAACATCGGGATAATGTTCGTCACGCCGACGATCACGCTGACCAGCAGCGGATATGGCATTTTTAACAGGTAAAGCCCCAGGAAACAGAGAACGCCAATGATGGCGGAATCAATGATCTTCCCGATGATAAAGCCGCCGAAGATCTCGTTGCTTTTCTGCGTCATATGCAAAAGCAGATTCGCGTGGCGCGGTGACAGAAGCGCGTACACCAGCTTCTTGCTCTGTCTTGCGAATTTCTCCCTGCCAAACAGCACATAAACCGACACGATCAGGCCGATCAGCACATTGACCACTTCATTCAGGACGTTGATCACCCCTACGGTCAGGCCGGACATCACGCGGTTCGCACGAACCAGAAGATCGGTCCTCAGCCAGCTCTGGAACATCTTTGTTCCCTCCTCTATGGCTGTCTTGAGCAAAGTGCCTGTAGTGGAATCGTCCAAAGATATGGTATTCAGCTGCCGCATCAGGGTATTCAGCTGTCCCGGCAGCGTCCTGACCAGGTTTCTTATACTCTTGTAGAGTTCCGGGATCAGCATGTTGCACAGGGCTGAGATCACCACGAAAAGAATGATCAGCGCGAGAAGGATCCCCGCCGTCCTGGAACATTTTTTTGCTTTTTCTTTATTTTTCATTCTTTTTTGAAGAAATGGAACCAGATACCGATCCGTCTTTTTTACGATCGGATTCAGGAGATATGCAATAGCAAATCCGTACAGGATCGGTTTCAGTACGCTGAAAATCTTTGCGACGATATTCGACAGATTTGTCAGCCGCAGAAGCGCAAAGTAAAACACAATGCTGGCGGCGATCACCAGGAAATATGTCATGCCCCTGTTGAACTGCTGCCTGAGCTTTGAAGTTCCGTATCCGCCCAGCTTCGGCTGCTGACCGTAATAACTTTTCTTTTCTTCTTTTCCCTTTTCCCGTTTTCTCTTTTCTTCCTGCATCATTCCCCGGCCTTTCCTTCTCATCCCGCTTCTATTCGCATGCGGGATCCATATGATCCCGAATCATGTGTTTCTGTCATTATATCATTGATACCCAAAAAAAGAAACAGGCGATCTGACAAATTATCATCTGTCAAATCGCCTGACTTTCTTTCACACGCGTCCTTTTGGACGTTCCGCAATATGGAGAGCGCGCCGGACAGGGCTACTTCCCAGTACAGCAGTTAAACGTCGCGCATTCCGTCTGTTCACACCGGCAGGCATTGCTTCCTTCTACACTGATCTTTCCCGCAAAGCACCGGCAGTCGTCATTGTACATACATTCCACGGCCTTGCAGTCGATGTCGCTCTTAGGGGAAGCCTCCCCCGTCACATCGCTGTAGCTATCGCCCTTTCGCTCTTCAAAACTGTCGCAGCAGGTTTCCTGTGAGCGTCTCGCGCTGCTCCCGCCTACCTGGATCGCGTTCAGGTCGCAGTAGAACTCCTTGTTGTGCAGACAAGTCTGCACCGTACATCTCAATTCCGGCATTTTTCTACCTCCTTCATTCAATGATCGGAAGTAGTATTTCCCGTTTCAGTTCTTTCTATTCCCGAAACGATCCGGACATCCTACGCTCTTCCGCAGCAGTATTTGTACTTCTTTCCGCTCCCGCACGGACACGGGTCGTTTCTCCCGATTTTTTTCTCCTTTCGGATCGTTCCGGACTGCTTCTGTTCACGGTAAAGAGCTTTCAGCTCCTCCTCCGAAAAAATCTCCTTCCACTGAGGAAGCTCGTACAGCCAGTCCGCTTTTGCTCCCACCATATTTTTATAAAGAAGCGCCTTATCATATACGAGATTCACTTCGGTGTCCTCATCCATCGTGTCAATCGGATTCTTTTCCTTCAGGCTGTCATTGATCCCATCCAGAAAACCTGTCATCGTCAGGATATCCTGATGATATCTTTCCGCCAGTTCCTTCACGGTTCCGCGCACTTCCTCGTCCGGATCTGACAGCAGCTGCTCATAGATTTCCTTCTCAATCTGGAAATATTCCTTCCAGAATCTCTGAAGCTTCCCCTTGTCAGCTTTCTCGTCATATGCGATACTTTCCCATTGCTGCAATAATGTGCGACTCATAATTTTCATACTCCTTTTCGTATATTTCATTGTTATATTCCGCGGACTTTCCGACAGATATTTGCTTTTTCCCAAAAACCTCTGTATAATAAAAGAAAAAATCGTCAGGAGAGGAATTTTTATGAAAAAAACTAAAAGAATTCTTGCTTTGACCGGGGCGGTGATCCTGTTTGGCATGTACGCCTGCACGCTGATCTTTGCTCTTACCGATCATTCGGAGACAATGGGACTTCTCAAGGCGTCCATCGCCTGTACGATCATTCTGCCCGTATTCCTGTATGCTTATTCTCTCATATATAAGCTGATCAGGCGCGATCCTCCTTCCGCCTCCGACAAACGCTGACGGCAAAGAGCCGCCCGCGGCTCTTTGCTATCTGTAAATGATATCTTTTCTTCCCGGTCCGTTGGAGATCATCGTGATCGGATATCCGATATGTTCCTCCACAAACTCGATATATTTCCGGCAATTCTCCGGCAGGTCCTGGTAATTTCGGATCCCCCGGATATCGCACTTCCATCCCGGCAGTTTCTCAAGCACCGGTTTCGCCTTTTCCAGAAGATGCGTGGTCGGGAATTCCGTCGTCACTTCCCCGTCGATCTCATATCCCACGCACACCGGGATCTCATCCAAATAACCCAGCACATCCAGAACGGTAAACGCCACGTCCGTCGTCCCCTGCATCCTGCATCCGTATTTGGAGGCCACGCAGTCAAACCATCCCATGCGCCTCGGTCTTCCGGTCGTCGCTCCGAACTCTCCGCCGTCCCCGCCGCGGCGCCTCAGCTCATCCGCCTCTTCTCCAAAGATCTCGCTCACAAAAGCCCCTGCGCCCACAGCGCTGGAATACGCTTTGCATACCGTAATAATCTGCTTGATCTCATAGGGAGGAATCCCCGCTCCGATCGCTCCGTATGCGGCCAGCGTTGACGAAGACGTCACCATCGGATAAATCCCGTGGTCCGGATCCTTCAGGGAGCCGAGCTGCCCCTCCAGAAGAATTTCCCTGCCCTCCTTCAGCGCCTGGTGAAGATAGGCGGAAACGTCGCATACGTACGGCTCGATCATCGTTTTGTATTCTTTCAGTTCTCTGTAAATGTCGTCCGGATCCATCACCGGCTTGTGATACAGATGTTCCAGCAGCACATTTTTCTGCTCCACAACGCGCGCGGCCTTTTCCCGCAGCAGCTCGTCGTCAAACAATTCGCTCACCTGAAATCCGATCTTCGCATACTTATCTGAATAAAACGGAGCGATCCCCGATTTGGTAGAGCCAAAAGACTTCCCTCCCAGTCTCTCCTCCTCGTACGCGTCGAAGGCCTTATGGTACGACATCACAATCTGAGCGCGGTCGGAAACCAGTATTTTCGGCATGGGTACTCCCCGTTCGATGATCGACTGGATCTCGCGAAACAATACCGGGATGTCAAGCGCGACTCCATTGCCGATGATGCTGGTCGTGTGATCGTAAAACACGCCTGACGGCAGCGTATGCAGCGCAAACTTTCCATAATTATTTATAATCGTATGTCCCGCATTGGCTCCTCCCTGGAAACGGACAATGATATCTGCCTTTTCTCCAAGCATATCCGTAATTTTGCCTTTTCCCTCGTCGCCCCAGTTGGCGCCTACTACAGCCTTAACCATATCAATTCCTCCTGTATATCGTTCAGCTTCACACATGCATATTCCGCAAATTTGTATTTTCACAGAACACTTATGCATTATACTATATTTTCCCTCCAATGTACAACACTATTTTACATCAAAGGCGCAATCAGGCGCAGCACCTGCCCTGTGATCTTCGTAAACATGCTCCGCTCCTTCACTTCGAGCAGAGTGATCTTGTGACATTTCGCCAGCGTCTGCTGAAAATCCCTCTCAATCTTGTCGATCACCGGATTGTGATAAATAAACAGGCCGCATTCATAATTCAGATACAGGCTCCGGTAATCGAGATTGATCGTACCTACCGTCGCCGTATCGTTATCCGACACAAAAACTTTTGCGTGGATGAACCCCGGCATGTATTCATAAATCTGCACTCCTGAACGGATCAGTTCTTTATAGTACGTCTTCGCAAGAGCGAACGCGTACCATTTGTCCGGTATATGCGGCATAATGATAATGACTTCTATCCCGCTCTTCGCCGTCCTGGTAAGCGTCGCGATCATCTCATGATCCAGGATCAGGTAAGGGGTCATAATATGTACGTATTTTTTAGAATGGTTCAAAATGTGGAAGTACACTTCCTCCCCCACATTTTCCCCGTCAAAGGGGCTGTCCGCATATGGAAGCGCATACCCAAGCTCCCGCTTCAGAACGGGCTGCTTTTCCGTAAGATACTTCGCATATGCCTCCGGGCGTTTCCCATCAACATTCCACATCTGCAGAAAGATCATTGTCAGGCTCTGCACCGCGTCTCCCTTGAGCATCACCGCCGTATCCTTCCAGTGTCCGAAGCGCTCCTTCCTGTTAATATACTCATCCCCGATATTCGTGCCTCCGGTAAATCCGACTTTGCCGTCGATCACGCAGATCTTTCTGTGATCCCGGTTATTCTGGATTGTAGACAAAAAAGGCTTCACCGGGCTTACGACCTTGCATTTGATCCCCATCTTCTCCAGTTCGTCCGGATAATTATAGGGAAGCATGGAGATGGAACACATCCCGTCATACATGAACCGTACCTCCACGCCCTGTCCCGCCTTTTCTCTGAGAATATTCAGGATGGTATCCCACATATATCCCTTTGAGACAATAAAATATTCCATAAAAATAAATTTGCAGGCTTTCTTCAATTCCGCGGTCATAATTTCAAACTGCTCGTCTCCCAGCGGAAAATAGGTCAGAGCCGTATTCCGGTAAGTGGGAAACCCAAGCTGATGAGACAGATAATAAGCCAGGTTGGCGTTCGCCGGTTTGCTGGTTCTGAGCGCCCGGATCACTTCCATATCCTGTTTCATATATTCGTCTTCCTCGATCTTCAGCGCCGCCAGCCGCTTTCCCATCCAGCGCACGCCAAACTGCGTCTTCACATAGACGAAAAACAGTGTCCCCACAACGGGAAACGCCATAACGCACAGGATCCAGGTCAGCTTAAACGCCGGATTTTCCTCCGAATTAATAATCCAGATCAAAACCACCACGCCCAGAACCGTCAGGGCGCCGTGAATAAAAAACATGTATTCCTGCAGCGCCTGCATCGAAACGGCAAACAGGCCAATCTGAAGCAGAAGGAGAAAGATCACAAGACCCGTCCTGCTGAAAATGATTCTGAACAATCTGTTTCTCGCCTTCTCCGTCGTCTTCATCTTCGACCTCCTCCCTCAGTTCGTTTTTTATAATTTCCGCCGCGTTATCAGTTTAGCACAATTCATTTTCGGACACAAGAAAAGCGCGTACAGAATTTTATCCCGGCTTTCCTTATCTTTTGTGCCTTTCCCCCTTTATTTTTTCGTGTAAAAGTATTAAAATAAACATACATGGATACACATGTGAAACCGAGAGAAAGGAGCCATTCATATGTCAAAATGGAAAAAAGGGTTATTGGGTCTTGCCGCAGTCGGCGGCGCTGTCGCAGGTATTGCATACTATCTTAAGAAATCAGATTCCCGCAGTGAAGAATCTACGGATACTCCCGAAAATGGCGACGATTTCGATCTGGACGATGATTTGAAGCCTGTAAACGACCGGGAATACGTTCCGTTAAATGTCGCTCCGCAGGAGGAGACGGACGCTGCCGCAGAAGAGAAAGAGGTGGAAGACTCCGCGGATAAATCCGATGAAAATGCCGAAGCATCCGAAAAGGATGACTCTGCTGAAGAAAAAGATCCGTCTGAGGAATAAGGATTCAGATAAAGTGTGCGGAATTCTCCGACCGGGGAACCTGCACACTTTATTTCTTCCAGATCCGGCACAGGATCCGGCACGCCTCCCGTATCTGCTCTTCCGTCAGGTTCGCATACCCCAACAGCACAGTGGGTTTTTCGCGCCCGCACTCCCGTATGATATAATCGGACAGGCCGTATACGCGGATTCTTTCTCTTTCCGCCTTTTCTATCAGTTCCGCCTCGCTCACCTCGCCGGAGAACTCAAGAAGCAGATGCACTCCCGCATGCTCGCCCAGAATGCGGCACCGTCCGGACAGAGGCTTCAGCCCCTGGAGCAGGACGTCATGCCTGCTTTTATACAGCGATCTCGTCTTATTCAGATGCCTCTCGTAATACCCCTCTTCTATGAAACGCTGAACGATAAGCTGATCCACCTTCGATACCGTAGAATTCAGAAAGCGGCAGTTTTTTCTGTATCTCTCAAGCAGCGGCCCGGGAAGAACCATGTAGCTCAGCCGGATCGCCGGCGCAACCGATTTTGAGAACGTCCCCAGATATATCACCTTTTCCATGGCGTCATAACCCTTAAGCGCCGGGATCGGTTTCCCTTTATAACGAAATTCACTGTCATAATCGTCTTCTATAATATACCGGTCTTCCTTCTCTCCCGCCCATCTCAAAAGTTCCATCCGCCGCTTCATCGGCATAATGACACCTGTGGGATACTGGTGGGAAGGAGTCACGTAGGCAATGTTGGCGGACTCGCGGCGAAGCTTTTCCACCTTCATTCCGTACTGATCCATCTCAATCGGTACCACCTCGTACGACTGACTGCAAAAGAGGCGGTATGCCTGCTTATACGCCGGATTTTCCACCGCGATGACATGTTCCCGCCCAAGCACGGCGCACAGGAGCATCAGCAGATAATCGCTCCCCGCTCCGATGATGACCTGTTCGGGGCTGGAATTCACTCCCCTCGCCTGATACAGATAGTGGCATATGGCATTCCTGAAGCCATATTCTCCCTGGGGATCCCCCAGCCGGAACAGCTCCGTCCGGTCGTCGGTCAGGATATCCTTCGACAGCTTTCTCCACGCACGGTAAGGAAAGCTTTTTAAATCCACGCCGTTCGGCGTGAAATCATACAGGTATCTCTTCTCCGATACCTGCGCTTCGTCCCCCTGCGTCTGCTTCGGCTGTCCGATATGATACATCCCCTCGATCTGCGCCGCAAAATATCCCCTGCATGGTTCCGATTCAATATACCCTTCGGACAGAAGCTGCTCATACGCCAGCTCAACCGTGCTTCGGCTGACCTCCAGATATCCGGCCAGCGCCCTGGTAGACGGAAGCTTCTCCCCGCAAACAATTTTTCCGTTCTGGATCTCCCGTTTGATATAAACATAGATCTGCTCATACAGCGGCATATGATCCTGCGGCCTCAGATTGATCGTCAGTTCGTTCATTTTATCCCAAATCCTTACCTGGGCAGTTTGAAGGAACTTTTCAGCGAAACGATCCGGTTGAATACCAGAGCGTCCGGAGCGGAGTCCTTCGCGTCAATACAGAAATATCCGTTTCTCACAAACTGGAAGCTGTCGTACGCCTTCGCATTTTCAAATCCCGGTTCAACATAACAGTTCCGGCAGACCGTAAGAGAGTTCGGGTTCAGATTCAGCGAGCCGTCCTCCTTGTTGTATACGCCCTTCTCCTCGTCGATCAGATTCTCATAAAGGCGCACTTCCGCCCTCTTTGCAAAGGGAACGGGAACCCAGTGGATCGTTCCTTTTACCTTCCTTCCGGAAAAACCGCCCCCGCACTTTGTCTCCGGATCATACGTGCAGTGTACGGCCGTCACTTTTCCCTGTTCATCGGTGTCATAGCCCGTACACGTCACAAAATAGGCATGCATCAGGCGCACTTCATTGCCCGGAAACAGACGGAAATATTTCTTCGGAGGTTCGATCATGAAATCGTCCCGTTCAATATATAGTTCCCTGCAGAACGGAACCCTGCGCACGCCCAGTTCCTCGTTCTCCAGATTGTTCGCAACGTCCAGATACTCGACATGGTCTTCCGGAAAATTGTCAATGACCAGCTTGATCGGATCCAGAACAGCCATCATGCGGGGGCGCTTCATCTTGAGATCCTCCCGGATGCAGTATTCCAGCATCGCGTAATCCACAGAACTCTGGCTCTTGGACACCCCGCACATCTCCACAAACATCTTCAGGGATTCCGGTGTAAATCCTCTCCTGCGCAGCGCGGCGATGGACACCAGCCTCGGGTCGTCCCATCCGTCCACAATGCCTTCCTCCACAAGCTTCTTGATATAGCGCTTTCCGGTCACCACGTTCGTCAGATATAATTTTGCAAACTCAATCTGCCGCGGCGCCGGGTCAAACCCACATTCCCTCACTACCCAGTCGTACAGAGGGCGATGATCCTCGAACTCCAGAGTACAGATGGAATGCGTAATCTTTTCCACCGCATCCTCGATCGGATGGGCAAAATCGTACATGGGATAGATACACCATTTATCGCCCGTATTGTGATGAGTCATGTGCGCTACGCGATAGATGATCGGATCCCGCATATTGATATTGGGAGAAGCCATATCGATCTTTGCGCGAAGCACCTTCTCCCCGTCCCTGTATTTTCCGTCCCGCATCTCCTCAAAAAGCCTGAGATTTTCCTCCACAGACCGATCCCGGTACGGACTGTTCTTTCCCGGCTCTGTCAAAGTCCCCCTGTATTCCCTGATCTCCTCCGGGCTAAGATCGCAGACGTACGCCTTTCCCTTTTTGATCAGCTTTACCGCGCACTCATACATCGCGTCAAAATAGTCGGACGCGTAATACAGATGTCCTTTAAAATCCGCGCCCAGCCATTCTACATCCTCCCGGATGGACTCCACGAACTCCGTATCTTCTTTCGTCGGATTGGTATCGTCAAACCGCAGGTGGAACGTACCATGATACTTCCTGGCAAGTCCCGCGTTCAAAAGGATGGCTTTTGCGTGGCCGATATGCAGATATCCGTTCGGCTCCGGCGGAAAACGGGTGCATACTCTGTCGTAGACTCCCTCCGCAAGATCCTTTTCTATTTCCTGCTCGATAAAATTCTTTGAAACTGTTTCTTCCATGTCGTCCTCCTGCCTTTGCAATATTTTACATCTTATCATAATTCACAGGGATCAACAACGGAATATTATGAAAAAAACCATTGACAAATCCCCATCTTTTATTGTATATTAATCACGTTGCATACAACGTATATTTTTATTTCACTTCTGCTGCCTTGGCGCAGTCGGTAGCGCGCATCCTTGGTAAGGATGAGGTCGGCGGTTCAAGTCCGCTAGGCAGCTTTGGCTCTCCTGATTCACAGGAGAGTTTTTTTATTTTTATATTGAAACTTCTCTGATCTTCTCTCAGTCTATGCCAGATCCCTGATGACTTTCCCCGCTTTGGCTTTGATCCTCTGAAGCGCGTTGTCAACCGTCTTCGGGCTTTTGTCCAGAAGCTTCGCGATCAGCTTATAGTCCGTTCCCAGCAAATGAAGGTCCAGCACGCGCCGTTCCAGTTCACTCAGCTGCTTTTCCAGTTCGCACTCGATCTGCCTGGCTTTTTCCCGGTTAAAAAAGAGATTTTCCGGATTACTCTCCTCATTCGCCTCGATGGTATCCAGAATGTTCATCCCGCCGTCCCGATCCTTTTCATACACGGAAATATAGGAATTCAGGGGAATATGTTTCTTTCGCTTGGACGCTTCGATCGCGCTGTACAATTGTCTGTTGATGCATAATCTTGCAAAACTGCCAAACGAATTCTCCGAAGAGACGTCATAATCCTGTATAGCCTTGAACAAACCGATCATTCCCTCCTGGATCAGATCGTCGCTCTGCCCTCCGAGCAGGTACATGGCTTTTGCCTCTTTGCGCACGAGGAATTTATATTTTTCCATAATATAATCGATAATGCCCCTGTCGCCGTCCCGCAGCTTCCGGATCAGCTGCTCGTCCGACATCTTCTCATATTCCAGCATTTTTCTTCCTCTAACTCATTCTCTGTCTCACGATCTCATAGGCCAGCACTCCCGCCGCGACGGAAGCGTTCAGAGAATCAATATCTCCGCGCATCGGAATGGATGCTGCAAAATCACAGTTTTCCCTTACCAGCCGGCTCACGCCCTCGCCTTCGTTTCCGATCACCAGTCCCAGGGGGCCTTTAAGATCCAGCCGGTACATCTCCTCCCCGTCCATGTCCGCGCAGACGAACCACAGTCCCTTTTTCTTCAGTTCCTCCATCGTCTTTACAAGATTCGTCACCTTCGCCACCGGAGTATAGTTCAGCGCCCCTGCGGAAGCCTTTGCGGCCGCGGCGGTCAGTCCTGCGGCGCGATGTTTCGGAATGATCACTCCGTGCGCCCCCGCCAGATTCGCCGTGCGGATGATCGCTCCCAGATTGTGCGGATCCTCTATCCCGTCCAGCAGGATCAGAAACGGATCCTCCCCCTTTTGTTCGGCTCTCTTCATCAGATCTTCGACGGAAGCATACCCGTACGCGGCTGTCAGGGCGATCACGCCCTGATGTTTTCCCGTCTCTGACATCGAGGAAAGTCTTTCCTTTGTAACAAACTGGATAATCGTATCGTGCTTTTTCGCTTCCCTTACGATCGTCCGCACCGGGCCATCCGTGCATCCGTCCAGGACGAACAGTTTATCGACCGTTTTCCCCGCCCGGAATGCCTCCAGCACCGCGTTCCTTCCTTCGAGCATCAGACTTCCATTGTCTTCCATGTTCTCACTCATAGCGTTTTTCATGATACCTTTCATTTTTCTCTCAGATGATCCAGCCCGATTTTGATCAGGTCCAGCATTCTTTTCCACTCTCCGCTCAGATACAGATAGCCGATCAGCGCCTCAAAACCGGTCGCGCGCCGGTAATCCGTCACCGTCTGGTTTTTTGCGGTCGTCACCGTTCTGGAATTTCTTCCCCGCCTGTAGATCAAATGTTCCTCCGGGGTCAGATGCTCCTGCAGCGCCCTCATCATTTCGGACTGCGAGGACGCCTGGACAATCATGCTCGTCTGGCCGTGCAGCTTCCTCACCTGCCGATTGCCCCCGTTCACAACGATGCTCTTTATGATCAGATCAAAAACGCTGTCTCCGATATATGCCAAAGCAAGAGGTGAATATGTCTTTACATCCACCTCCTGCATCTGAAATATTTCCTGCATATAAGAATCAAACCGACATTCTACGTCCTTTTCCATTTTACTCCTTCACGCGTATCCTCAAGCAGAATACCTCTCGCAGCCAGTTCGTTTCGAATTTCATCCGCTCTCGCAAAGTTCCGTTCCTTTCTCGCGGCCTGCCGTTCCTCTATCAGCGCCTCGATATCCGCGTCAAGGATCTCTTCCTCCCGGTCTGCGTCGATTCCCAGAACATCCGTCAGTTTCACCAGAACGTCGAGCAGCGCCCGGACATAGTTCCCGGAACTTTCCTCCGTGGCCGTCGTGTTGCAGAACCTTACCAGATCAAATACGGCCGCGATCGCGTCCGCCGTATTAAAATCATCATCCATCGCCGCCTCGAACGCACGGACATAGTTCTCCGTTTTCGACAAGTTCTCCTCTTCCTGCTCCGTCAGGTCGTCTGTTTTTGCGTTGTCAGCCAGATACCTGAGATTCTTCGCCGCATTTACGATACGCTCCAGTCCGTTTGCGGAAGACTCCATCAGCTCCGCGCTGAAATTCAGCGGGCTTCTGTAATGCGCGCTCAGCATAAAGAATCGAAGCACCTGCAGGTCATACTGCTCGCTGATCTCCCGGACCGTCCGGAAATTCCCCAGCGATTTGCTCATCTTATGGTTATCTATATTCAGGAACGCGTTGTGCATCCAATATCTCGCAAACTCTTTCCCGTTGGCCGCCTCGCTCTGGGCGATCTCGTTTTCGTGATGCGGAAAGATCAGATCCTCTCCCCCGGCGTGAATATCAATCTGTTCCCCGAGATATTTTCTGGACATCACAGAACACTCGATATGCCATCCCGGCCGTCCCTCGCTCCACGGGGATTTCCATGCCGGTTCCCCCTCCTTCTTCGGCTTCCATAGCACGAAGTCCAGCGGATCTTCCTTCTGATCCTCTCCGCTCACCAGAAGGGAGCGGTTCCCGGAACGCAGATCGTCCAGATTCTTGTGGGACAGTTTTCCGTATCCGTCAAATTGTCTGGTCCGAAAATAGACCGTTCCGTTTTTTTCGTACGCATATCCCTTTTGGATCAGCTCTTCGATCATATCTATCATACCGCCGATCTCTTCCGTCGCGAGCGGATGATGGGTGGCGGGCCTGATGTTCATGCCCTCCATATCCTTCCTGCACTCTTTTATATATCGCCCGGAGATCTCGTCTGCGGAAACGCCTTCCTCGATCGCCTTCCGGATAATTTTATCATCCACGTCCGTAAAATTTGACACGAAATTCACATCGTACCCTTTATATTCAAAGTATCTGCGGACTGTGTCGAATACGATCATCGGCCGTGCGTTTCCGATGTGGATGAAATTATATACGGTCGGCCCGCACACGTACATGCTGACAGCGCCTTCCTTGAGCGGACGGAATTCTTCCTTTTTTCTGGTCATCGTATTATACAGTCTCATGCCCATCCTCCTTATGGTCCGGTATTTCTATGCTGTTATCCTGCATACATTTCATATGTTTTTCCAGTTCCTGCATCTTCTTCCTGAGCCTGATGTTATCCTGCTGCAGCTCGCGGATATCGTTGCTGATCGGATCCGGGAGATTAATCTGGTCCAGATCCGTACGCGGAACCTTCTGATCGCCCATTTTTACAATCCGGCCCGGCACTCCCACTACCGTACAGTTCGGGGGAACCTCCTTCAGCACCACGGAACCGGCGCCGATTTTTGAATTTTCTCCGATGGTAAAGGAACCCAGGATCTTGGCGCCCGCGCTCACCATGACGTTGTCCTTCAGCGTGGGATGGCGCTTTCCCTTTTCCTTTCCGGTTCCTCCGAGCGTCACTCCCTGATAAAGGGTGACGTTATTGCCAATTTCCGTCGTCTCTCCGATGATAACTCCCAAACCGTGGTCGATAAATAATCCTTTGTCGATCTTCGCGCCGGGATGGATCTCAATTCCGGTCTTTCTGGCGGCCCGCTGGGAAATCCATCTGGCCAAAAAATAATGCTTCTTCTGATAAAGCTTATGAGCGACCCGGTAACTCATGATCACTTTGAAGCTTGGATACAGGAATACTTCCATGCCGGACTTGATCGCCGGATCCCGCTCCCTGATCACCCGGAGTTCCTCTCTGACATATGATAAAATTTTCATGCATGCCTCCGTTTTCATGACAAATCAACAATTCAGCCCGTAGGGCTGGTATCATATTATGAAAAAATACAGATTTTGTCAACCTTATACGATTTCATTCAAATAAATTCGCGACAAAGGAATTATTTTTTTCAGTTCTTCCCTGAGGCGCGGCGTCATCTTCACATCGTCCTCATCCGAAATCTCATCCGCCGTCCCCGCGCCGAACACCAGCCTTCCCAAAGCCTCTATCGTAAGCGTTCCCTCGCTGTTCTTCGGATCTCCCTCCATCAGCATGACCCCGGAATACTCCGTTCCCGTCAGCAAGAGGCACTTATTGTTCTCCGGGATCAGCGGATCTGTCACGTGAAAGCACGCCGCCATGAGATAATTCAGCTTCAAAAGCATGAGCAGCCGCTCCAGATATACGATCCGTATCATAATCCTGGGCTTCTTTACGGGCGTCTCGGCGACACGAAAAAGGCAGTCCCGGATCTCGCCGTCCCTCTCCTTTAAAATCAGCCTTCCGCCGTCGCTTTCATATTCTCTGATCAGGCGCTCATAATAAGCGGCGTCGCGCCGCGCGTACACCTGATACCGCTGTTCCAGCGTGCGCGATGCAAAATCCGCGATCCGGCCCGCATCCGCCGCTTTTGCTTCCCTGACGGTTTCGGACGGATTCCCGGTTTTTCCGCCGCTGTAAAACCTCTGTTCCTGTTCATATACGGTGCAAAAGCCATGAGGCCGGTAGATGTCCTCGGACGCCGGCATCAGGAAGGTAAAAGGCTCTCCTTCGCGATACATTTCTCTCAGCGAAGTTTTTAGGAGGGCGGACATATATCCCCTTTTCCTGAAATCCTTCTCCGTAGCTACCGCGACAATATAATGAGCAGGCTCTTCCTGCCCGTTGACCAGAAGCGTGTACGGATTCAGATGGATCATGGACACGATCCTTTCCTCTTCCTCGATGACAAAGATCTCATTATCCCTCGTCTTTTCCGTGTAATAATAGTCCACAAACGAACTGCTGTCCTCCGAGAATATCTTTTCATACAGAGGACGGGTAAGAACATGTTCTTCCCGCGCCAGTTTTCTCAATCTCATCTCATTGTCCCTCTGTCCCGACTCGCGGACATCCCGCGCATCCGCCGCATCCGGCCGAAACTTCCGTCCCGGCTTCATAACTGTAATTTTCAATCGTCTCCAGACACGCGACCGCCTGGGAGGAAATTCCCTCGCCCGCGCCGGTAAATCCCAGTCCTTCCTCCGTCGTCGCCTTAATATTCACCTGCGTCCTGTCGATCTGCAGCGTCCGCGCTATGTTTTCCCGCATCTCTTCGATGTAGGGAGCCATCTTCGGCTTCTGCGCTACGATCGTCGCGTCGATATTGCCGATTACGTACAATTCATCCCCGATCAGCCTTCCCACATGTTCGAGAAGCTTGAGGCTGGAGATTCCCCTGTACTGCGGATCCGTATCCGGAAAATGCTTCCCGATATCGCCAAGCGCCGCGGCTCCCAGCAGAGCGTCCATGATCGCGTGCAGCAGAACATCCGCGTCCGAATGGCCGAGCAGTCCCTTTTCATACGGAATACAAACTCCCCCGACAACCAGTTCTCTTCCTTCCGCCAGCCTGTGAACGTCATAACCCATTCCTATCCGCATAATTCCATCTCCGTCTTTCTGAATCATCCAAAACCTGCATATTTCCCTGTTCTATGAAAGAACGCAACATCAGAATCCTCCAATGCTGCGTTTGTCCCAGTAGCGGGAACTGGATTTGAACCAGCGACACCACGGGTATGAACCGTGTGCTCTAGCCAACTGAGCTATCCCGCCATATTTTTATTGTGTGTAGCTTTGACTCTACGGTTTCCAAAAAAGGAACTCATCCCTCCTGGTTGCCGTAAAATGGGACCAATAGGGCTCGAACCTATGACCCTCTGCTTGTAAGGCAGATGCTCTCCCAGCTGAGCTATGATCCCAGTTGAATGCGGGTCGGGGTCTCCCTCGACCCGCTTTGCCATTATACTATCATTCGGATTCAAATGTCAATAGCTTTTTTTGAAAATCTTACACGATTCCCTGCGCGGTCATTGCGTCCACAACTTTCTCAAATCCGGCGATATTTGCGCCTACCACATAATTGCCCTCCGCGCCGTATCTCTTCGCTGCGTCAGCCATATTGTGGCAGATGTTCACCATGATGTTCTTCAGCTTGCCGTCCACTTCCTCAAACGTCCAGCTCAGGCGCTCGCTGTTCTGGGACATCTCAAGGGCGGAAGTCGCAACGCCGCCCGCATTGGCAGCCTTGCCCGGAGCAAACAGAACGCCGTTCGCCTGCAGGTACTCAGTCGCTTCCATCGTCGTCGGCATATTCGCGCCCTCTGCGACCGCGATACATCCGTTCTCTACCAGCATCTTCGCATCGTCAAGGTGAAGCTCATTCTGCGTCGCGCACGGAAGAGCGATGTCAACCTTCACGGACCATACGCCTCTACCGTCGTGATACTCTGCGTTCGGGCGATAATTCTTGTACTCCGTAAGCCTTCTCATGGTGACAACCTTCGCGCCAAGCTCGTGAGCCTTCTGCGTCGCGTAGATCGCAACATTTCCGGAACCGGATACCGCAACCGTCTTGCCTGCGATGTCCTTTCCATTCAGCTTCAGCATCTCTTCGGTCAGATAGAGCAGTCCATAACCGGTCGCCTCCGTTCTCGCGAGAGAACCGCCGTAGCTTAAGCCCTTGCCGGTCAGAACGCCCTCGTACACGCCGCGGATGCGCTTGTACTGTCCAAACATGTAGCCGATCTCCCTTGCGCCTGTTCCGATATATTTACACAACTCTGTCATAAAGCTCTGGCAGAAAGCCATCACTTCCCTGTCGGATTTTCCCTTCGGATCAAAGTCGGAACCGCCCTTGCCGCCGCCGATCGGCAGGCCCGTCAGAGAGTTCTTGAAGATCTGCTCGAATCCCAGGAATTTAATGATACCCAAGTTTACGGACGGATGTAAGCGCAGTCCTCCCTTGTACGGACCGATCGCGCTGTTGAACTGTACGCGGTATCCCGTATTGACCTGAACCTGTCCCTGATCGTCCACCCACGGCACGCGGAATTTGAACTGGCGCTCCGGCTCCGTCAGGCGCTCAAGCAGAGCTTCTTTCCTGAATTTTTCCTCATTCGCTTCCACCACTACCCTCAGTGATTCCAGCACCTCCTTGACTGCCTGATGGAACTCCGGCTCCGCGGGATTCTTTTCGATCACGCGCTGGATTACCTCATCAACATATGACATAGTTTTTTCCTCCTCGATTATAAAAAATTATAGAATACACAAAAACGAAAAAAGCAGACGAAACGCCTGCTTTTTTTCTGACGTCCTTGTCCTTTATCATATTAAAGTAATATCTGCAAAAAGACAAGACATTTTTTTATTTTTTTGCAACTATCATTTTAAATTCCTGCATTTTTTTGCCGCAATACGACAATTCCCTTGATATTTATCTGTTATGATGACTCATACCCGGTCAAATCATTCCATTATTTAAAATATGCAACTCCGGACTCGAAGATCTTCATATCCTGCTCTCCGTAGATATTGACCGCCACGCTGCGCCCGCGCCTCTCGGAGTGCGCCATCTTGCCAAGTACGCGCCCGTCGGGACTCGTGATCCCCTCGATCGACAGGTAGGAACCGTTGATGTTCCACTCCTCGTCCATGCTGATGTTTCCATCCGGATCGCAGTACTGCGTAGCTACCTGTCCGTTTTGCCACAGCTTCGCCAGCCACTC
>CANRMH010000026.1 GCA_947631695.1 uncultured Lachnospiraceae bacterium
GACGGGGTCCCTTATCTGGACGGAGGCCTGGCGGACTCTATCCCTATCCGCCGGGCGCTTGAGAAAGGCTGTAAAAAGATCGTTCTGATACTGACCAGAAACCCGGGGTACAGGAAGAAACTGCCGACCAGGGGCGAGATGGCGCTGTATCGCAAAGCGTACGCAAAATATCCGAATCTGGTCCGCACGGCGGCAAGAAGGAATCTCGTTTACAACAGGACGATGGAACTGGTTGAGCGTATGGAGGCCGAAAACAGGATCTTCGTACTTCGGCCGCTGGTCCCGACGGTATCCAGGCTGGAGAAGAACTATGATACGCTGATGAGGTTCTATCAGCATGGCTATGATCTGATGAAGAAGCAATATGGGGAACTGGAGAGATTTATGGAAGAGCAGTGATTTCAGAAAAGGAGGGTATTCACATGCATTTATTTGAACATCATATTTCTACGAAGGGCGCGCAGCAGATGACCAAGGTGACCGGCATGGTGCGGGAGGATATCGAGAAGAGCGGAGTAAAGGACGGGATTATCGTGGTGTTTTCCCCGCACACGACGGCTGGATTTACGATCAATGAGAACGCCGATCCGGATGTCGTCCGCGATATGCTGAACGGATATGAGAAGGCGTTTCCCACGCATACCCCATATTACAGGCATGCCGAGGGAAATTCCCACGCCCACATTAAGACGACGCTGGTGGGTCCTTCCCAGACTTTGATCCTTAGCAGCGGGGAGATCGTATTCGGCATATGGCAGGATCTTTATTTCTGTGATTTTGACGGACCGCGGAACCGTAAATTCTATGTAAAAATTATAGAGGGATAAAAAAACAGGCATGGATCTTTTCCGGATTCCATGCCTGTCCGTTTAATATCGGATCTCCTGCAGATATAATCCTTTGGGGTCGCAGGGAGTTGGAGGCTGCGCTTTTCCTGCAAATATATCGTCGATCTCTTCTTCTTTGCGCACGCCCATGCCGATCTCAAGCAGCATTCCGATGATGTAGCGCTGCATATTATGGAGGAAATCGTTGGCGTGGAGGGTGATCTGCATTTCTTCGCTGTCGTTGTAGATTTCAATATCGTAGATTTCTTTGACAGTGGATTTCCCCTGTTTCGCGGAAGAAAAATTTTTAAAATCATGGGATCCAAGAAATTTTGCCGCGGCTCGTCTCATTGCGTCCGCATCGGGCGTATGAAAACAGTGATAGGTGTGTTTGCGGTCAAAAACGCTGGGTACGTCGCTGATCGTCATCCTGTAAACGTAGATTTTTGATCTTGCGTTCAGCTGCGCATGAAAGAGCGCCGGAACTTCTTCCACTTTGGTGATAGCGATGTCCATGGGAAGATAGCGGTTCAGATAGTGTTGGATCTCGTAGGTTTTCATATTGGCCGACGTCTTGAAATTAGCCGTCTGCGCATAGGCGTGGACTCCGGTTTCCGTCCTCATGCCGCAGAACAGCTCGACGTCCTCGCCCGTCATCTTGTGTATGACTTCCGTGATTTTATTGGAGATCGTGTTGGTAGATTCATTTTTTCCCAGACGCGTCCATCCCTGGTAGCGCCCGCCGTCATATTCAATGGTAAGTTTTATATTTTTCATAAGATAAGAGTCACTCCCCTGATTTTGCGCCGCGCCGTCTTTGCGGTATCCATATACATGATCCAAGTATACCAGATTGCTTCCCGTACTGTCCAGTCATCCTTAAAAAAAGAGGAAGGTTACTGCGCCCTTCCTCCCGGATGATTTTTCTGCATGTAAGAAGTTATCATCTTTACCATGCTGTCGATCTGTTGTTTTTCCTTTTCGGATTTTCCCTCCTTCATAATCTCCAGAACCAGAGAGATCTCATCCGGACTGAAGCTTATGCCCTTCCTGTTTGCGGATGCGATCAGAGGCATCAGCACGGAGGCAAGGCCGCTTCCGCTTTTTCCCGCAGACTGCATGGCGGCTGTCCTGATCAGTTCTAATTTTATCGGATCCATATTTTCCATTGCAGGGTGATTCATCCATTCATTCATTCTTTCTTTCCTCGCTTATATCATTCTTTGTTTTATTTTCGGCGTCTGGCGTATGCCCAGCGGTATCGTTCTGCCCCGAAAACAGGTTCATCATATCCATCATCCCGGACATGTCGCCCATCTGGGAGAAATCGGGCATATCCATTTCTTTCATCATATCCATCATGCTCATGGCAGACAGGATCATATCTATGGTATCTGCGTCCTTTCCGATGTAGGGTTTCAGGTCGCCCAGAATTTCCGCGGGGGACGAGGGGGTTTTGCAAAACGGATCGTTTTGTTTTTTTTCACGGAACAGGCCGAAATAACGCATGGTATTCTGCAGTTCGATAAATTTGATGTAAAATGCCAGAATACGCTGATAAGAAGCCGGAGTATAGGGGAGCATCAGCTTCATCATCTGTAATTCGGGGGAAGTGACCAGCGTATCGAACGGCGTCATGGGAATCGGCGGCTGTTTCTCCATGGAACCCCACCTTCCGTAACATTATAAATATGTATATGAAGGGAAACGATTGTTTAGAATTCCCGGCCCCGCAAAGTGAAAAGCGGAGATATCCGTGGATATCTCCGCAGGGTTCGATGATTAACCGCAGTTTCCTAAACCACCGCAGCAGAACAGCAGCAGGATGATCCAGATACAGCTGTCGTTGCCGCAGCCACAGCCGCCTTCGCGTCCATATCCGTTTCCGTTGCCGCATCCGCCGCAGCATAACAACAGCAGGATGATCCAGATACAGCTATTGTTGAGTCCGTTTCCTCCGTTGTTTCCGTATACTCCGGAATCACAGCCGCAGCCGCAGTTTGCAGATAAATCGCTCATAAGAATGCCTCCAAAATTATTTGTTTACAGTACATAATATGTGAAAGGCCGGAATGTGTTCGCGCAAAACAAAAAAGTTTTGTATTTTGGTGTAAAGAAAAAATACTTGACACTCTCCGGGTTTCCGTATATGATATATCAGGTGAGCGAGATGAATGAGATTTTAAAGCAGGCGCTGTTGTATGATTTTTATGGGGAACTCCTGACGGATCGTCAAAAGGAGATTTATGAGCAGTTTATTCTTGACGATCTCTCCCTCGGTGAGATTGCGCAGGGAGCGGGAATCAGCAGACAGGGAGTACACGATTCTCTGAAACGCTGCAATAAGACGCTGGCGGAATATGAAGAGAAGCTTCATCTGGTGGAGAAGTTTGTGGCGATAAAGGGAAAGATCAGTCAGATAAACGAAATGCTGGAACGATTTCAGGAGACGGAGCGCATGGAATTCATTCACCGGATCCGGGAGATTTCGGACGAGATTTTAGAGGAGTTATAGAATGGCATTTGACAGTTTGACAGAAAAACTTCAGAATATATTTAAAAATCTGAGAAGCAGGGGACGCCTGACGGAGGACGACGTCAAGGAGGCCATGAAGGAGATCAAACGGGCCCTTCTGGCGGCCGATGTGAATTTCAGGGTGGTAAAGGACTTTGTCAGGAATGTGCAGGAGCGCGCAATCGGCCAGGACGTCATGAACGGATTGAATCCGGGACAGATGGTGATCAAAATCGTCAACGAGGAACTGGTAAAGCTGATGGGTTCCGAGACGACGGAGATCGAACTTCAGCCCGGCAGCGCTGTTACCGTTATCATGATGGCGGGACTGCAGGGGGCAGGAAAAACCACGACGGCAGCGAAGCTGGCCGGAAAGTTCAAATTGAAAGGGAGGAAGCCCCTTCTTGCGGCCTGCGATGTGTATCGGCCCGCGGCGGTGAAACAGCTGCAGATCAATGCGGAGAAACAGGGAGTGGAAGTGTTTTCCATGGGGGAACACCATCCGCCGGAAAATATTGCGAAAGCCGCTCTGGAACACGCTCAGAAGAATGGGAACCGGATCGTGATCCTGGATACTGCGGGGCGTCTGCATATCGACGAGGATATGATGGCGGAACTGCAGAAGATCAAGGAGACTGTCACAGTTCATCAGACAATTCTTGTGATCGACGCGATGACGGGACAGGACGCGGTAAACGTGGCTTCCGAGTTCAACGAAAAGATCGGTATTGACGGAGTGATCGTCACGAAGCTCGACGGAGACACCAGGGGTGGCGCCGCTCTGTCGGTGAAAGCCGTTACCGGGAAGCCGATCCTCTACGTGGGAATGGGAGAAAAACTCTCGGAACTGGAACAGTTCTATCCGGAACGCATGGCGTCCAGGATCTTGGGCATGGGCGACGTGCTTACGCTGATCGAAAAGGCGGAGGCCGAAATCGACGATGAAAAAGCCAGGCAGATCAGCCAGAAGCTAAAAAAAGCTCAGTTCGATTACGAAGATTTTCTGGAGAGTACGCAGCAGATGAAGAAGATGGGAGGACTTTCCAGCATCATGTCCATGCTGCCGGGAATGGGCGGCTTTGGGAGGAAAGGACTGCAGATCGGCGACGAGCAGACGGAGCAGGCGGAGAAGAACATGGCGAAGATGGAGGCGATGATCTACTCGATGACTCTGGAGGAACGGCGCAGCCCGGATCTTCTGAATCCTTCCAGGAAGCATCGGATCGCCAGCGGAGCAGGGGTGGATATCAGCGATGTGAACCGCATGGTCAAGCAGTTTGAAGGCATGAGGAAGATGATGAAGACGGTAGGAAAAGGTGGTAAAAAGGGAAAATTCAAATTACCTTTTTAACATATAAATCATGAAAACATATGGAGGTGAACAAGATGGCAGTAAAAATCAGGTTGAGAAGAATGGGAAAGAAAAAAGCTCCTTTCTATAGAATCGTCGTAGCCGATTCCAGATCTCCGAGAGACGGCAGATTTATCGAAGAAATCGGATCCTACGATCCGAATCAGGAGCCGAGCGCATTCACCGTGAATGAGGAAGCAGCAAAGAAATGGCTGAATAACGGCGCGCAGCCTACAGAGGTTGTCGGAAAGATTTTCAAAGCGGCCGGCATTGAGAAATAGGTGATTTTGGAGGTGCGCATATTATGAAAGAGTTAGTGGAAGTCATTGTGAAGGCGTTGGTTGACGATCCTGAGAGCGTCGAGATCACAGAGCGGCAGGATGGCCGGACTACCGTAATCGAGATCCGGGTAGCGGATTCCGATATGGGAAAGGTGATCGGCAGGCAGGGAAGGATCGCCAGGGCTATTCGCGCTATGGTGAAAGCCGCGGCGGCAAAAGATGATAAAAAGGTGGTAGTCGATATCGCCGGCTAGCAGAGTAAGGTCCGGAAAGTTCATTTCCGGACTGTTTTTACAGGGAGAGAGTTTATGGAGCAGAGATTGCGGGTTGGAGTGATCGCTTCCACGCACGGGATCCGCGGAGAAGTCAAGGTGTTTCCTCTGACCGAGGACGTGAACCGCTTCAGGGATCTGAAAAAGGTCTATCTGGAGAGCGGCGGGGAACAGACGCCGTTGGAGGTCGGGAGCGTAAAATTTTTTAAGCAGTTTGCCATTTTGAAGTTCAAGGGGATTGAAGATATCAATGAAGTCGAAAAATACAAGGGATGCTACCTTCTTGTGGACAGAAAAGACGCGATCCCCCTTGAGAAAGATGAGTACTACATTGCAGATATGATCGGTATGGACGTCTATGCGGAGGATGGAAAAAAGATCGGCATACTTGAGGATGTGATGAAAACCGGAGCGAACGACGTATACGTCGTCCGGCCTGAGACGGGCAGTCAGATCCTGATACCGGCTATCCGCCAGTGTATCCTGAACGTGGACGTGGAAGGAAACCGCATGGACGTTCATCTGTTGGAAGGATTGGTGTAAATGATGCGCTTTCATATCATGACGCTCTTTCCCGAAATGGTAATGAGCGGCCTCCACAGCAGTATCCTCGGACGGGCCGCGGCAAAGGGCCTGCTGTCCATTGAGGCGGTAGATATCCGGGACTATGCGTTTAATAAGCATAACAGCGTGGACGACTATCCTTACGGCGGCGGCGCCGGCATGCTGATGCAGGCGGAGCCGGTGTATCAGGCATGGAAGGCCGTCCGGTCAGAGATCGCAGAGAGACTCGGAGAGGCGCGGGCAAAGAAAGTGAGAGTGATCTATCTGTCCCCGCAGGGAAAAACATTCTCTCAGCAAATGGCGAAGGAGCTGGCCTGCGAGGAGGAACTGATCCTGCTGTGCGGACACTATGAAGGGATCGATGAGAGGGTGCTGGAAGAGATCGTGACAGATTATGTGTCCATCGGCGACTATGTGCTGACGGGAGGAGAACTGCCGGCCATGGTTGTGACGGACGCTGTTTCCAGGATGGTCCCCGGCGTACTGCACAACGACACATCCGCCGAAACTGAGAGCTTTCAGGGGAATCTGCTGGAGTACCCGCAATATTCCAGGCCGGAGGTCTGGCATGAGAGAGCGGTGCCTTCCGTTTTGCTGTCCGGCCATCATGCCAATGTGGAGAAGTGGCGGAGGGAGCAATCGGTCATCCGCACGGCGAAGAACAGACCGGATCTTCTGAAAGACGCAGAACTGTCGGAGGAGGAGAGAATCCTCGCCCTTGAAAATATGCCGGGAGAGAACAGCGTCAAATCCGGCGAAGAATCCGGTGAAGATTAGAAAAAAAGCTTGAAAAACCTGCGGCAGTATGGTATGATACAAACTGTTGTGGAAGAATAGAGATGGTCCTCTGGTACAGAAAAGAGTATTAAGAACATCCGGTAAAGCAAGGAGGTCACACATTGAACGAGATTATCAGAAGTATCGAAGAAGAACAGCTGAAGGCGAACGCGCCTGTTTTTCATGTGGGAGATACCGTCAGGGTATACGGTAAGATCAAAGAGGGAAACCGTGAAAGGATTCAGGTTTTTGAGGGAACCGTTCTGAAGAAGCAGGGCGGAAGCACCAGAGCGACGTTTACCGTAAGAAAGAACTCCAACGGAGTAGGCGTGGAAAAGACCTGGCCGCTTCATTCGCCGAACGTCGAAAAGGTAGAGGTGGTTCGCAGAGGTAAAGTAAGAAGGGCAAAACTGAACTACCTGAGACAGCGCGTGGGAAAAGCAGCCAAAGTAAAAGAACTGGTAAAATAAAAAACAAAAGAGGAAGGGACAGATACTTGACGCATCTTGTCCCTTTTTGTACATATTATGGCAGAAAAAAAGAGACGTCCGCGCATTTGGAATAAGCGGAAAAACAATATAGACAGATTAAAGCGCAAGAGAAAGAAGCAGCGCAGCAGAAAGCTCCTCCCCTCAAAGATACGGCTGGTCGCGGTGTGGGGAGTGAAGATTGCCGTCGTCTGCCTGTTTGCATTTGGATTTGTCTGGTATTTTGGACAGAGAGTGAGTACTGTGGGGGATTCCATGAAACCTGTGCTGAGGAACGGGGACGTGGTGCTGGTCAACAGGATAGTGTACAACGCCAGCACGCCCAAACGGGGAGACGTCATCGTATTTAAGCCGAAGGGAAATGAGAATTCGCATTACTATATAAAAAGAATCATCGGCCTTCCGGGGGAAAAGATAGAGATCATAGAGGGTTCGGTTTACATCGACGGTGAAAAGCTCGAGGAGGAGTATGAGACGACGGAAATCAAAGATCTGGGAATCGTGACGGAAGCCATGCAGCTCGGAGGCGACGAATACTTCGTGCTGGGGGATAACCGGGAGAACAGCGAGGACAGCCGTATGCCCGATGTGGGGAATGTAAGAAGATCTTATATTTATGGAAAAGCCTGGTTTATTCTGTCGCCGGGACAGCGTTTCGGCTTCCTGCGGGATGACTGACAGAAGGCAGGAGGAGAACGAGATGAATTTTCAATGGTATCCCGGTCATATGATGAAAGCAAAGCGTATGATGCAGGAGAATATGAAGCTGATCGATCTGGTGATCGAGCTGACGGATGCTAGAATACCGCTTAGCAGCAGGAATCCGGATATTGACGAGCTGGGAAGGAACAAGGCAAGGCTGGTTCTGCTCAACAAGTCGGATCTCGCAGACGACAGATGCAGCGACGCGTGGGTGGAGTACTTTTGCAGGACAGGCTGTTCGGCCGTGAAAGTGAATTCCAAGAAAGGCGGAGGGATAAAGTCCATTCAGACGGCTATCCAGGATGCATGCAGGGAAAAGTTTGAGCGGGACAGAAAGCGCGGGATTTTAAACAGACCGGTGCGCGCGATGGTAGTGGGGATTCCGAACGTGGGCAAGTCCACCTTCATTAACGCGCTGGCCGGCAAGGCGTGCGCGAAAACCGGAAACAAGCCGGGAGTCACTAAGGGAAAACAGTGGATCCGCCTGAATAAAAACGTGGAATTGCTGGACACGCCCGGGATCTTATGGCCTAAGTTTGAAGATCAGGAGGTGGGACTGAGACTGGCGTTTATCGGTTCCATAAGGGACGATATCCTGAATTCGGAGGAACTTGCCATAGAATTTATCCGTTTTATGAAAGAACGGTATTTTGGGATACTTTCCGGAAAATATGGGATAGACGAGTCGGGAGATCTGTATTCGTGCCTGCGTTCCATAGCGGAAAGCCGCCACTGCCTTTCCAGGGGGAGCGAGCTGGATACGGAAAAGGCGGCGGGAATCCTGTTGGACGATTTTCGGAACGGCAGACTTGGAAGACTTACACTGGAATATCCTCCGCAGATGTGATAAAATACACACAGTGCGTAGCCCTTAGTATAGACAGAAGCAGGAAAGGAGATTGCAGGATGGCGGTGAAGCGTGAAGAATGGATGAAAAAAAAGAATCAGTCGGAGAGAGAACCGGGCGGATTTGAAAAATTCCTGAGGGAACTGCTTGGATGGGCGGCATATATTGTGATCATTCTTTGCCTTACATATCTGATCGTGACTTTTATCGGACAGAGAACCAGTGTCAGCGGTTCTTCCATGGAGACGACGTTGAGCAATGGGGACAATCTGGTTGTGGACAAGATCTCTTACCGTTTCAGGGATCCTTCCAGATATGATATCATTGTATTCCCTTTTAAATATGAGGAACATACTTACTATATCAAACGGATCATAGGTCTTCCGGGTGAGACGGTACAGATCATAAACGGTTATGTATATATCAACGGAGAACTTCTGGAAAGCGATACTTACGGAGCGGAGGTCATGGAATCGCCGGGGATCGCGGCGGAACCGATCTCACTCGGCGAGGACGAGTATTTTGTGTTGGGAGATAACCGGAATCACAGCTCGGACAGCCGTGATCCGAGCGTAGGGGTTCTTCACAGAAAAGACCTGATCGGGAGAGCGTGGGTGAGGATCTATCCGTTTAACAAGATCGGAGTGATCAGACATGAGTAGCAGAGAGGAAGAGCGCCAAAGAAAGCAGTTGGAGAGGCTGCAGAAAGAGCGGGAACGCACGGCGGCTCTGAGCGTCTATGAGCGAAAATACCGGGACCGCGGCATGATCTGCGGGATCGACGAGGCGGGCAGAGGGCCGTTCGCAGGACCCGTGGTAGCCGGCGCGGTGATCCTTCCAGCAGATTCGGAGATCCTTTATCTGAACGACTCCAAAAAGCTCTCCGCAAAGAAGAGAGAGCAGCTTTACGATGTGATTATGGAGCAGGCGGTTGCGGTGGGAATTGGTATGGCAGGGCCGGCGCGCATTGACGAGATCAATATTCTGCAGGCCACCTACGAGGCGATGCGCATGGCCATCGGCAATCTGAAGGTAAGACCAGATCTTCTTCTGAACGACGCCGTCACGATCCCGGAGGTAGATATAGAGCAGGTCGCGATCATCGGAGGCGATGCGAAGAGCGTTTCCATAGCGGCGGCCAGTATTGTCGCCAAAGTGACGCGGGACAGGCTGATGGAGGAGTATGACAGTGTGCTGCCGGGATACTCGTTTGCACAGAACAAGGGCTACGGTACGAAGGCGCATATCGAGGCGCTGCGGAGGCTGGGGCCTTCCCCCATCCACCGCGCGACCTTTATTCGAAAATATGTTTCGGATGGGTTTGATCTGTGAGGAGCTATGAGGGAAAATTCCAGGAGAACAGGGGCGTTTTACGAACAAAAGGCGGGGGAATACCTGAGAAAACTAGGATATGAGATCCTAGAATATAACTATCGCTGTCCGGCGGGGGAGATCGATGTGATCGCCAGGGATGGAGAAACGCTGGTCTTCTGTGAGGTGAAATACCGATCGAACTCCCGCAAGGGTCTGCCCGAGGAAGCCGTGACTCCTGCGAAGCAGAAAAAGATTTCCAGATGTGCCCTGTATTATCTGAACCGGAACAGGGAATATCTCTGCGTTTCCTGCCGTTTTGACGTGGTCGGGATCCTCGGGCCGAAGGAAGAAGTCGTTCTTATAAAAAACGCTTTTGATTATGTGGAGTGACTGCCGGCAGAGGGAGAAGGAATCGATATGTGCATAGGTTTAAAATATAAAGATCAGCGGCATGTTTTTGAGGAACGGATTGTACACGGCGTTCCTTTTCTGGTTTATCCGATCCTGGAACGCACCGGCCTGGTCAGACATGGCTTTTCCACCCGGCTTGGAGGCGTAAGCCGGGGAGACTGCGCTTCTATGAATACCAGCTTTCACCGGGGCGACGACCCGCAGGCTGTGGAGGAGAATCGCAGAAGGATTGCGGGTGCGATCGGGGTGGATCGCAGAAATATGGTTTATGCACAGCAGACGCATACGACGCATGTGGCGGTTGTGACGGAGCGTGACAGGGGACGGATCCTGAATGAAACGGACGGAATGATTACCGACGTTCCGGGAGTATGTCTCGTCACCTTTTACGCGGACTGCGTTCCCCTCTATTTTGTGGATCCCGTCCGCCGGGTGATCGGACTCAGCCATTCCGGATGGAGGGGTACGGTGAATAAAATGGCAAATGTGACCGTGGAAAAGATGAAACGGGAGTTCCATTCGGATCCTGCGGATATCATCGCGGCGATCGGCCCGTCTATCTGCCGGGACTGCTACGAGGTGGGCGAAGATGTGATCTCGCAATTCCGGGAGCATTATCCGCGAAAGTACTGGGATCAGATATTTTTTCAAAAGAAAGACGGGAAATATCAGCTGGATCTGTGGAAAGCGAACGAATACAATCTCATGGATTCCGGGATCAGACCGGAACATATGGCGATAACGAACGTATGCACATGCTGTAATCCGGCCATTCTTTTTTCTCATCGGTTCACCGGGGGAAAACGGGGAAATCTGAGCGCTTTTCTGGCGCTGAAGGAGCAGGAGGATTGAAATGACGGAAGAAGTCGCAAAAGAGACAACGGAAGAAATGAACGCCCTGATGAGATATTTGCACGGGCATCTCCCATCCATAGTAGAATTCGGAGTGAAGGTTCTGCTGGCCCTGATTTTTTTCTTTGCAGGAAGGATCCTGATCAAGTGGGTCCGCAGAATTGTAAAAAGAGCTTTTGAACGGTCAAACGCGGACAAGGGCGTGGGCCAGTTTGTGGATTCGATGTTGAAATTCAGCCTGTACGCGCTGCTTCTCGTATTGATCGCCACGAATTTCGGGGTAGATACCGCTTCGGTCGCCGCCGTGATCGCTTCGGCGGGCGTGGCGGTCGGCCTTGCGCTGCAGGGAAGCCTTTCAAATTTTGCGGGCGGCGTTCTGATCCTCCTTCTGAAGCCCTTTGTTGTAGGAGATTACATTATAGAGGACAATCACGGGAATGAAGGAACGGTAAAGGAAATTCAGCTGTTTTACACGAAGCTGACCACTGTTGACAATAAGACGATCGTCATCCCAAATGGGATGCTGACCAATAACAGCCTGACAAATGTGACGGCCAGGGACGAACGTCAGCTGGATCTAAGGATCGGCGTCTCCTACGATGCGGATCTTCAAAAGGCGAAAGCCCTTATGCTCCATATCCTTGACGGGGAAGAGAAGATCATGAGAGAGAGGGATGTTCTGGTGTTCGTAGACGAGCTGGGTTCCGATTCCGTCATATTGGGGATCCGGGCATGGGTTCCTACGGTTGATTACTGGACGGTGAGGTGGCGCCTGCTGGAGGAAATCAAATTGCAGATGGATGCAAACGGAATGGAGATCCCCTATCGGCAGATCGACGTTCACGCCAGATGATGGATCATCTCGTTTCCATAGAAGATCGCACGATCAAAAAACGTCAATAAAAAATGAAAAAAAACTTGCAAAAATAGAAAAATAAGATATAATAGTGTTTGTGACTGCGGCAAGCAGGTCATGTAAGCTGGAATAGCTCAGTTGGTAGAGCACTTCACTCGTAATGAAGGGGTCGTCGGTTCAAGTCCGATTTCCAGCTTTTGCTTATGGAAGAAAAGTCCTGTTTTGGGGCTTTTCTTTTATCATATGGAAAAGTCCGGCGTGATTTTGCCGTATGGCGAGGATCCCCGGAGTGAAAGAATGATGGGAGGCAGATTGTGGTTACAAGGCAGATGTTATTTCCGTTAGCTTTCTATCGGAAGGCAAAGTTTAACGGGAGCAGGGGAAAATGGAATTACAGGATCGAAAGATCTGAGGAGGAAGGAAAGGAACTTTTTTTGCTGACTGTCTGGGAGGGACCTTTCTGCTATGACGTCAGCAAGGAGGAAAAAAAGATTTCCCGGTATTCGTTTGACGAGGCGGGCATGGCAGAGATTCTGCGGGAACTAAACGCACTAAAGGGATAGGCAGGAATTAATGATATGAAACAGATATGTAAGCGGCTGCGCGCGTACGCAGCTGCTTTTTTCTACAACAGAAAAACCCGCGCGGCGAGCTTTCCATTGTTGATCCGGAAAGCGGCGAAAATTACAGCTGTTTCCGGTAAATTCTCTCCAGAAGATTAATCAGCGAATATAAGCCCATTGCCATAATACACAGAAGAACAATGCTCATCAGCAGCCAGTCAAGCTTGAACGTCTGGCTCGCGTATATGATCAGATAGCCCAGCCCGTTTCTCGCCGCCAGAAATTCACCTATGATGACTCCCACCAGGCAAAGACCGATATTCACCTTCATAACGCTGATAATGGAGGGAATAGAGCTTGGAATTACAACCTTTGTCAGAGCGTGGAAGCGGTTTCCGTGCAGGGTGTAGATCAGCTTGATCTTCTCCGGGTCCACAGTCATAAAGCTTGTGTAAAGATTCAGAATGCTCCCGAAAATGGCGACCGACATCCCCGCGGCTATGATGGTAGTGCGCGTCGCGCCCAGCCACACGATCAGAAGAGGGGCGAGCGCGGATTTGGGCAGGCTGTTCAGCACTACGATATACGGATCCAGTATCTCCGAGAGTTTGTCGCTGAACCACAGTGCAACTGCCACCAGAATGCTGATGGCAATTACAAGGAGAAAACTTACTATGGTCTCATAAAGGGTTACCCCTATATGAAGAAAAATACTTTGGTCTAACATCATTCGCCAGAAACAAAGCGCGATTTGAGAGGGACTGCTGAAGATGAAGGAATCAATGATTCCCACATTGGCGGTAAATTCCCATACAAACAGGAAACTAAGCAAGATCAAAACACGGGAAACGCGTACGATCCGCCGGCGCCGTATCTGTCGGTGCAGATATTGTTTCTGGCCGGAAGACAATTCAGTCATCCGTATTCAGCTCCTTCCAGATGAGGTTAAAGTATGTTTTGAATTCCGGCGCATTGCGCCGGTTCAGGGGCGTATCCTGTTCCAGATCAAAAATCAGCGGAAGCGTCTGCTGTATGGTGGCGGGCCGTTTTGTGAGGATGATCACCCGATCTGCAAGCGAGACCGCCTCGGACAGATCGTGTGTGACAAGAATTGCCGTTTTCTTTTCGCGGCGGATAATTTGCCCGATGTCGTCTCCTACGGTCAGCCTGGTCTGATAATCAAGCGCTGAGAAGGGTTCGTCCAGAAGCAGTACCTCCGGCTCCAGAACCAGCGTGCGGACCAGCGCGGCGCGCTGCCTCATACCTCCCGACAATTCGGAAGGCTTGGCGTTTTTAAATTGCTTTAATCCGTATGTGTCTAAGAGTTCATGCGCCTTCTCCCTTGTCCTTGCGGTAAGCATGTGCTGTACTTCCAGTCCCAGGATCACGTTGTTGTATATGGTCCTCCACTCAAAGAGCTGGTCGTGCTGCAGCATGTAACCGATATTCGTCGTACTTTCACGCAGAAATTTTCCATTGATCCTGATAAGGCCCTTTTCCGGTTCCAGAAGACCGGCTATGATGGACAGAAGCGTTGATTTTCCGCATCCGGAAGGGCCTACGATCGCAACGAATTCCCCCTCTTTCATGGCAAAGGAAATGTCTGTAAGAGCGGGGGTTTCTCCGTCCATGTTGTGGTACGCAAAGTGGATGTGCTTTAATTCTAGTATCTGTTCCATGGAAACCTCCTAAGTCGGTATATATTAACTTATGCGCAGGTGAGAAAAGAGTGCTTGCGGACTGCGGGAAAATCCCCTATACTTAGTACGGTAAGAAAGAAGAAACAGATGTCGGAGATGTAAGGATGAATTATCAGAAAGAACTTGAAAAAATACTGGCCTCCCTTCCGGAACCTCAGCGGACGCCCAGGCTGCTTTTGCACAGCTGCTGCGCTCCCTGCAGCAGTTACGTTTTGGAGTACCTGAATCGATACTTCGAAATTACGGTCTTTTACTATAATCCAAATATTTTTCCTCCCGAAGAATATGAAAAACGCGTGGCCGAGCAGCGGGAACTGATTTCAAAAATGCCGTTTGCCAATCCGGTCCGTTTCAGAGCGGGCGCGTACGACAGGGAGCGGTTTCGCGAAGCGGTGCGCGGACTCGAACATCTGCGCGAAGGCGGGGAACGCTGCAGAAGATGTTTTGAACTGCGCCTTCGCCGGGCGGCGGAACTTGCCGCGGCGGAGAAGTTTGACTACTTCACCACCACTTTGACGATCAGCCCGCTTAAAAATGCGGAATGCCTGAACGAACTTGGGATGAGGATCGGGGACGAGTTTGGCGTGAGATATCTTGTCTCGGATTTTAAAAAGAAGAACGGGTATCAGCGTTCCATCGAGCTGTCGCGGGAGTACGGTTTATACCGGCAGGATTATTGCGGGTGCGAGTATTCGCTTTCGGAGGCCGCGCAAAGACGCGGGAGCAAAAGATTAAGTATTTGATTTTCAGCGGAAATGTGATAAAATGATTTATTATTTTTGAGAAAGAGGGATTTATATATGGCACAGCTATGGGGCGGCCGGTTCACCAAGGAGACTGACAAGCTTGTGTATGAGTTCAACGCGTCCATATCCTTTGACAGGAAACTTTACGCTCAGGATATCAGGGGAAGCATCGCTCATGTGAATATGCTTGCGAGGCAGGGAATTGTAACCGAAGCAGAGAAAAAACAGATGACGGAAGGCCTGGAAGGGATCCTGGCCGATCTGGAAAGCGGAAAAATAAGAATCTCCGACGTCTATGAGGATATTCACAGCTTTGTGGAGGCAACCCTGATCGACAGGATCGGCGAGACGGGAAAGAAGCTGCACACTGGAAGGAGCAGAAACGACCAGGTGGCTTTGGATATGAAACTCTATACCAGGGATGAGATTGAGCGGACGGATCAGATGATCCGCGAGATCCTTTGGACTATTCTGGAGATCATGGAGAAGAATACCGAGACATATATGCCCGGATTCACCCATCTGCAGAAGGCTCAGCCCGTCACGCTGGCCCATCATATGGGCGCGTATTTTGAAATGTTCAAGCGTGACCATGAACGGCTGAAAAGTATCCGGAAACGGATGAATACCTGCCCGCTTGGCTCCGGGGCCCTTGCCGGGACGACCTATCCTCTGGACCGTGAATATACGGCGCGGCTACTGGGATTCGACGGCCCGACCCTGAACAGCATGGACGGGGTATCCGACAGGGATTATCTGATTGAATTTTTGTCTGCGCTTGCGACTGTCATGATGCATCTGAGCAGATTTTCCGAAGAGATCATCATCTGGAATTCAAACGAATACCAGTTTGTGGAGATTGACGATGCCTACAGTACGGGAAGCAGCATTATGCCCCAGAAGAAAAATCCGGATATTGCCGAGCTGGTCCGGGGAAAGACCGGACGCGTCTACGGCGCGCTGCTGTCTCTTTTGACGGTAATGAAAGGTCTTCCGCTCGCGTACAACAAGGACATGCAGGAGGACAAGGAGACGGCTTTTGACGCTATGGATACGGTAAAGAGTTGTCTGGCCCTGTTTACGGGGATGCTTCAGTCTATGCAGTTCAGAAAAGATAAAATGAAGGACAGCGCAAAAAATGGGTTTACCAATGCGACAGACGCGGCGGATTATCTGGTAAATCACGGGGTGGCTTTCCGCGACGCGCATTCCGTCGCAGGCAGGCTGGTTCTGTACTGTATTGAGAAAAATATTGCGCTGGACGATATGACCCTGGATGAATTTAAAAGTTTTTCGCCGGTGTTCGGGGAGGATATTTACGACGCCATCAGCATGAAGAACTGCGTGGAGAAGAGGATGACGGTCGGAGCGCCGGGAAAGAAAGCTATGGAAGCGGTCATTGATATATATAAGAGATACTTGCAGGAATATGAAAGGGATTGAAAAGAGAAGGAGAAGAAGTATGGCGGATCAGAGATTAAAAGTAGGGATATTGGGAGCGACGGGCATGGTTGGGCAGCGCTTTATTGCATTGCTTGAGAATCATCCCTGGTTTGAAGTGACGGCGGTGGCGGCAAGCCCGAGATCGGCGGGCAAAACATACGAGGAAGCGGCAGGAGGCCGGTGGAAAATGAGTACGCCTATGCCGGACGCGGTAAAGAAGCTTGTCGTGATGAATGTCAACGAGGTCGAAAAGGTCGCCTCGGAGGTGGATTTTGTCTTTAGCGCGGTGGATATGACAAAAGAGGAAATCAGGGCTATTGAGGAGAAATATGCGAAGACCGAGACGCCGGTGGTATCCAACAACAGCGCTCACAGATGGACGCCGGACGTTCCGATGGTAGTTCCGGAGATCAATCCGGAGCATTTTGACGTAATTGCAGCGCAGAAGAAGAGACTGGGGACAACATACGGTTTTATTGCCGTGAAGCCGAACTGTTCTATTCAGAGCTACGCCCCCTGCCT
>CANRMH010000027.1 GCA_947631695.1 uncultured Lachnospiraceae bacterium
ATCCGATGGGAAAACCTGAAGAGACTTGTGGAGGCGGTCGGCCGGGAACATGTGGTACTCGACGTGAGCTGCCGCAGAAAAGGCGGGAATTATTATATTGTCACGGATCGGTGGCAGACGTTCACATCTGTGAGGATGGATGCGGAGATTTTGGAGCTGCTTGCGGGATACTGCGATGAATTTCTGGTCCACGGAGTGGACGTGGAGGGAAAAGCGTCGGGGATCGAAAGGGATCTGGTCGCAATGCTTGCGGAATTTTCCGGAAGGCCGGTAACTTATGCGGGCGGGATCGGATCGCTTCGCGATCTGGAGGAATTTTGCAGGCTGGGGAAGAAACGGCTGGACTTTACGATCGGGAGCGCGCTGGATCTTTTTGGGGGAACGATCCCTTACGAGATAATCAAAAACATTGGTTGAATTGCTTTCCTGATAGTGTTAAAATGGTAGAAGAATTTTTTGCGAACAAGGAGTAAATTGAAACTATGGGGTTATTACAGAAAATATTCGGAACGCATAGTGAGAATGAATTAAAGAGAATTTATCCGATTGCCGACGCGATTGAAGAGCTTGAGCCGCAGATGCAGCAGCTGTCCGACAGCGAACTCAAGGAAAGATATGCGAAGGGAGAAACGCTGGACGAGCTTCTTCCGGAGGCTTTTGCTACCGTGCGGGAGGCGGCGCGGCGCGTGCTGGGTATGCGGCATTACCGTGTTCAGCTGATCGGCGGTATTATTCTTCATCAGGGGCGGATCGCCGAGATGCGCACCGGCGAAGGAAAGACGCTGGTGGCCACGCTTCCGGCTTATTTGAACGCTCTGACCGGAGAGGGAGTTCAGATTGTCACGGTAAACGATTACCTTGCAAAACGTGACGCGGAATGGATGGGACAGGTTCATGAATTCCTGGGCCTGAAAGTCGGCGTCGTCCTCAACAGCATGGATCATAACGAACGCCGGGAAGCATATAATTGTGATATCACCTATGTGACCAACAATGAGCTGGGTTTCGATTATCTTCGCGACAATATGGTGGTCTATAAAGAGCGTCTGGTTCAGAGGGAGATGAAATACGCGATCATTGATGAGGTGGACTCCGTACTGATCGACGAGGCGAGAACCCCGCTGATCATCTCGGGGCAGAGCAGCAAATCCACGAAGCTTTACGAGACATGCGATATCCTGGCGCGCCAGCTGCAGAGGGGCGAGGCCAGCGGAGAGTTCTCCAAGATGAACGCCATTATGGGGGAAGAGATCGAGGAGACCGGGGATTACATTGTAAACGAAAAGGAAAAGACGGTGAATCTGACGGAAGACGGCGTCCGGAAGGTAGAACAGTTCTTTCATATTGAAAATCTGGCGGATGCGGAAAATCTGGAGATCCAGCACAATATTATTCTGGCGCTCCGCGCGCACAATCTGATGTTCCGTGATCAGGATTATGTGGTAAAAGACGACGAGGTGCTGATCGTGGATGAGTTTACCGGGCGGATTATGCCGGGACGCCGGTATTCCGACGGGCTGCATCAGGCGATTGAGGCGAAGGAGCATGTGAAGGTGAAGAGGGAAAGCAAGACGCTTGCCACCATTACGTTCCAGAATCTGTTTAATAAATATAAGAAAAAGAGCGGTATGACAGGTACGGCGCTTACAGAGGAAAAAGAGTTCCGCGAGATCTACGGGATGGACGTTATCGAGATTCCCACGAATCTTCCCGTGATCCGTAAGGACCTGGACGATGCGGTGTATAAGACGCAGAAAGAAAAATTCCGCGCCGTGTGCGACGAGGTGGAAGCGGCGCACGCAGCGGGACAGCCGGTGCTGGTGGGCACCATTACCATCGAGGTGTCGGAACTTCTGAGCAATATGCTGAAGAAGAGGGGAATCCAGCATAATGTCCTGAATGCGAAGTTCCATGAGATGGAGGCCGAGATTGTAGCGCAGGCGGGACAGCACGGCGCTGTGACGATCGCAACGAATATGGCCGGCCGTGGTACGGATATCAAGCTGGACGAGGAGGCGAGAGCGGCCGGAGGACTGAAGATCATCGGAACGGAACGTCATGAGTCCAGGCGTATCGACAACCAGCTGCGCGGACGTTCCGGAAGGCAGGGGGATCCCGGCGAATCCAGATTCTATATTTCCCTGGAGGACGATCTGATGCGCCTGTTCGGTTCAGAGAGGCTGATGAACATATTCAACACGCTCGGCGTGGAGGACGGCGAACAGATAGAACATAAAATGCTCTCCAGCGCGATTGAGAGGGCGCAGGAAAAGATAGAGAGCAATAACTTCGGAATACGGAAGAACCTGCTGGAATACGACCAGGTTATGAACGAACAGAGAGAGACGATCTATGAGGAGAGAAAGAGAGTCCTCAACGGCGAGAGCATGCGGGACACCATTTTCCAGATGATCAATATGTATGTGGAGAATCTGGTCGATACGACGATTTCCACGGACATAGATTCGGACGAATGGGATCTTACCGATCTGAACGTTGCGCTTCACACCGTGATCCCGATGATCCAGGTGACGAAGGATGACGTGAAGGGAATCGGGCAGAAAGAACTGAAGCATCTGCTGAAAGAACGGGCAGTGAAGGCGTATGAGCAAAAGGAATCCGAGTTCCCCGAAGCGGAACAGTTAAGAGAAGTTGAACGCGTAGTCCTCCTGAAAGTGATCGATGCCAAGTGGATGGAACATATCAACGACATGGATCAGCTTCGCCAGGGAATCGGGCTTCAGGCATATGGGAACAGAGATCCGAAAATTGAATATAAGATGATCGGATACGATATGTTTAACGATATGACAAAGACGATCACGGAGGATACCGTCCGTACCCTCTTCCATATCCGTATCGAACAGAAAGTGGAAAGAGAGCAGGTGGCGAAGGTGACGGGAACCAACCGGGACGACAGCGCCGTGAGGGCGCCAAAGAGGCGGGAGGCAAAGAAGGTATATCCCAACGACCCGTGTCCGTGCGGAAGCGGAAAAAAATATAAACAATGCTGCGGAAGAAAATAATTAAAATCAGAAAAAAATAAGAAAGAGGTGGTTATGTGGTAGAACTGGATCAGTTTAAAAGTTTGTTAAACGCCTACGAAGAACCCCTTGCCGGATTGAGGGATTCACTTTGACATCCCTGGCAAGGAGAGAAGGGCGGAAGAATTAGAGAGAAAGATGGAGGAGCCTGAATTCTGGAACGACGCGGAGGATTCCCAGAACGTAATACGGGAACTGAGGGATCTGAAAAGCCAGATGGACGCGGTGAAGAGTCTCGAGGAGACATACAGCGATATTCAGGTTCTCATTGAGATGGCGTACGAGGAAAACGACGAATCGATGATCCCCGAAATAGAGGAGGAGATCCATCGTTTTGAGGAGGCGTATGAATCATTCCGGATTACGACCCTGTTATCCGGAGAATACGACGCGTGCAGCGCGATCGTGACCCTGCATGCCGGAGCGGGCGGGACGGAGTCCTGCGACTGGGCGGGCATGCTGTACCGGATGTACAGCCGTTGGGCGGAAAGAAAAGGCTTTCATGTGACGGTGCTGGATTATCTGGATGGGGAAGTCGCCGGGATCAAGACGGTCACGTTTGAAGTGAACGGACAAAATGCATACGGTTATCTGAAGTCGGAGAAAGGGGTACATCGTCTTGTGCGCATCTCTCCTTTCAATGCCGCGGGCAAAAGACAGACGTCGTTCGCATCGTGCGACGTCATTCCGGACATCGACAGAGAGATTGATATTGAGATTGCGGAGGACGATCTGAAGATCGACACTTACCGTTCCAGCGGGGCGGGCGGCCAGCATGTAAACAAGACGTCCTCGGCGGTTCGGATCACGCATCTGCCGACAGGCATCGTGGTGCAGTGTCAGAATGAACGCTCCCAGTTTCAGAATAAAGACAAAGCGATGCAGATGCTGAAATCGAAGCTGCAGATACTGAAGGAACAGGAGCAGGCGGAAAAAGTGTCGGATATCCGGGGCGAGATCAAAGAGATAGGATTCGGAAATCAGATCCGGTCTTATGTTATGCAGCCCTATACGATGGTGAAGGACCACAGAACAAACGCGGAGAGCAGCAATACGGCGGCGGTGCTGGACGGCAGGCTGGATCATTTTATGATTGAATATTTAAAACAGATGAGCAGATAGAAAACACAGAGGGAGGAATTATGGTAAACATAGCAATACTCGGATACGGGACGGTGGGATCCGGCGTGGCGGAAGTGATCCGAACCAACAGGGAACTGATCAGCCGGAGAATCGGCGATGAAGTGAGAATAAAGTACGTGCTGGATCTAAGAGACTTTCCGGACGATCCGGTACAGCAGATCCTGACCCACGATTTTGAGGACATCATTTCGGATGACGAAGTTCAGATTGTGGCGGAGGTGATGGGAGGCGTCGAACCTGCCTATACGTTTGTCAGGCGTTGCCTGGAAGCGGGAAAGAGTGTGGCGACATCCAACAAAGCGCTGGTCGCCGAACACGGGGCAAATCTTCTGGCCATTGCCAGGGAGAAAAAAGTCAATTTCCTGTTTGAAGCCAGCGTGGGCGGAGGGATCCCCATTCTGCGGCCGCTGCATTCTTCTCTCACGGGAGACGAGATCGATGAGATCACGGGCATTCTGAATGGCACGACCAATTATATGATGACCAGGATGTTCTGCGAGGGCGCCGATTACGCATCCGCGCTCAGGGAAGCGCAGGACAGAGGATATGCGGAACGCAGCCCGGAGGCGGACGTGGAGGGATATGACGCCTGCAGAAAGATCGCGATCCTCGCCTCGCTGATCTCGGGGTATCAGGTGGATTTCGAGGACATCTACTGCGAGGGGATCAGCAAGATCACAGCGGAAGATATGAAGCATGCGAAGGCCATGGGAATGACCATCAAGCTGCTGGCTGCATGCAGGAAACAGGACGGAAAGCTGAGCGCGATCGTGGCGCCCTGCCTTCTCGGGGAGGAGCATCCGCTGTTTCATGTGAACGGCGTGTTCAACGCGGTTTTTGTGCATGGGAACATGCTGGGCGACGCTATGTTCTACGGAAGCGGAGCGGGCAAACTTCCCACGGCCAGCGCGGTGGTGGGAGATATTGTAGAGGAAGCGAGAAATTTCGGACGAAATCTCGGAGTGACGTGGAGTCCTGAGAAGATCACGCCGGAGAGCAAGGAGTGCGCGAGCCGCCGGTTTTTTGTGCGGATGCGGGGAGAGTTTTCGGAATGGAAGGAACGCCTTGAAAAAGATTTCGGGCGCATAGATGCTGTGAAGGCGGACGGCGTTTTGGGTGAATTCGGATTTATTACAGAAGAGATGCAGGAGGGCCTGTACGGACAGATCGCTTCGAAGTACGAGCAGGAGATCCTGGCGATGATCCGGATGGCATAGTAAAACGGCGGTCAGCTGAACGATGAATGACGGAAATAAGGAGGCTGCTATGAAATATATCATTGTCCTTGGCGACGGAATGGCCGGGAGGCCGCTTGAGGAGCTGGGAGGAAAGACTACGCTGGAGGCGGCGAAGACGCCGGTGATGGACGCTCTGGCAAAAGACGCGGAGATCGGAACCGCATCCATGGTGCCGGAGGGCATGGCGCCGGGAAGCGATACGGCCAATCTCTCGGTACTCGGCTATGATCCCAGAGTTTACTATTCAGGGAGATCTCCGCTGGAGGCTCTGAGCATCGGCGTTGATATGGAGGATGCGGATGTTTCTTACCGGTGCAATCTGGTGACGCTGTCGGAGGAAGAGGGCGCTTATGAGGATCGGACGATCCTGGACCACAGTTCCTCGGAGATCTCGACAGAGGATGCGGCTGTTCTGGTCGACGCGCTGAAAAAGGGCCTGAAAAAAGAAGGATACGAATTTTACGTGGGAACCAGCTACCGGCATCTTTTGATTCAAAAGAACGGGAAGACGACGGAGCTGACTCCTCCGCATGATATTCTGACCAGGCGGATCGGGGAATACCTGCCCAAAGATGCGCTTCTGCGGGAAATGATGGAAAAAAGCTATGATATTCTTGAAAATCATCCGCTCAATGAGGACAGGAGAAAGCGCGGGCTGAATCCGGCGAATTCCGCGTGGTTCTGGGGAGCGGGGACAAGGCCGTCGCTTGGATCCTTTCAGGAAAAGACGGGGAAGAGAGGCGTCATGATCTCCGCGGTGGATCTGTTAAAGGGGATCGCCGTCGGGGCTTCTATGGACCGGATCATTGTAGAGGGAGCCAACGGAGGACTCCATACCAACTATGAGGGAAAGGCGGACGCCGCAATCGACGCGCTTGTGCATCGGGGGTATGATTTTGCGTATGTGCATATTGAGGCGCCGGATGAAATGGGTCATCAGGGAAGTATAGCGGATAAGATTTCCGCGATAGAGTATGTGGACGGCAGAGTGCTGGGCAGGATCGTGGAAGCGCTTGAGAGGGCCGGAGAAGAATTCCGCATACTGGTCCTTCCGGATCATCCCACGCCGATCTGCGTGCGGACCCATACCGCAGAACCGGTTCCGTATCTTCTGTTTGACAGCAGAAAAAGAGCGGGCGGCGTCGGTATTTACAATGAAAGGGAAGCGGCGAAGAGCGAATACTCCTGGCCGGAAGGCTACCGGCTGATCGATCATTTGCTGGAGATAGGATAGAAAAGGGAGAACGGAGTCCGGTTTGCTGAGACCGGACTCATATTTTTTGACTCAGAGTACTGTTGTGATATTCGGAGGAAAATGTCACGTCCTCCCCGAACCAGTCCGGAGGGGTAAAGCGATTGGCGGCTTCCTCGGAAGGAAATTCCACTTCCGCGAGTACGAGGGGCGCGAGGTCGCCCTCAAAGATATCCAGCTCGATAAACAGATCCTCTTTGCAGGGAATGACGTGGCGCGTTTTCCGGATGAGCCTTCCGTCAATCTTGGTCTTCAGATGCTCGTAGGATTCTCTGGTGAGAGGAAGGTTGTATTCCTCACGGACCATCAGGCCGCTGGATTTATAGGTGAGAATATAGTCGTCATTGTCGCGCCGGATGCGCACGACGGGATTGGTACTCAGATATCCCTGCTCGATCACACGGGTGTTCCGGATGGCAAGGCGCTCCGGTATCCGGGGGATCAGGTATTTGCGTTCGATTTCCATAGTTTTCAGTCCTTTCGAAAAAATTTAAAATGTGGGGAAGCGGCGCGAAAAACGCGCCGAATAGTTTTATTATCTTCGTTATTATTATAATAATATAGAAAAAGTAAAAAGTAAATTGCCAGATATTGTTGCCAAATGAGAAAAATGGTATAATAACTATAATCGTATGATTTTCAGAGAAAGGTAAGGAGGACGAATATGAAAAAAGTAGCGGTTTTGCTGGCAGACGGGTTTGAAGAAATAGAAGCATTGACGGCGGTGGATCTGTTGAGAAGAGCGCATGTGTATGTGGATACGGTATCCATCACGGAGGAATCCATGGTTTACGGCGCGCATGGCATTAACATACAGACGGAGGATTTATTTGACGAAGTGAATTTTGCGGAATTTGATATGGTGGTACTTCCGGGCGGGATGCCGGGAACCGCTCATCTCGGGGAACACGAGGGCGTGAGAAATGTGATCAGAGATTTCGCCGAGACCGGAAAATATGTAGGCGCGATATGCGCGGCTCCCAGCATTCTGGGAGAGATGGGCCTTTTGAAAGGGAAACGCGCAACCTGCTATCCGGAGTTTGAGGACAGGCTGATGGGCGCGGTGGTAGCGAAAGTGCCGGTTGTGCAGGACGGAAACCTGATTACCAGCCGGGGGCTGGGGACCGCGATCGAATTTGCGCTGAAACTGATCGAGGTACTGACGGACAGATCCAAAGCGGACGATGTGGCGGATTCTATCATTTATCTGAGATAAGATCCCGTTTGGCCGTGATTCGGAAGGAGATCCTTAGCAAAACAGTAATAGAGAAAAAGGACTAGCCATTTCAGAATCTTTGTGTTATACTTCTTTAATGAGTGTGATTTAGAAGCTTGCTTTACGGTCTACCGATGGGCAGGATAGAAATTAGGAGGATATATTTCATGGGTTTACAGGTAGAAAAGTTAGAGAAAAATATGGCGAAGCTTACGGTGGAGGTTTCTGCAGATGATTTTGAAAAAGCGCTTCAGAATTCTTATCTGAAACAGAAATCCAGGATCAATGTTCCGGGATTCCGCAAGGGAAAAGTGCCTCGCCAGATGATCGAGAAAATGTACGGAGCCGCTATCTTTTATGACGACGCGGCAAATGAACTGATTCCGAAAGCATACGCGGACGCATATGACGAGAGCGGGTTGGACATCGTCTCTCAGCCGGAAATCAACGTAGTACAGATCGAGAAGGGCAAGCCGTTTATTTTCACGGCGGAGGTTGCCACCAAACCGGAAGTGACTCTTGGAGAATACAAAGGTCTTCCTGTTGACGCAGCGCTGTCCGAGGTGACTTCGGAGGAAGTGGAAGCAAAGATTCAGGAAGAGGCCGAGAAAAATGCGAGGACCGTGACGGTTGAGGATCGTCCGGTGCAGGATGGGGACGAAGTGATCCTGGATTTTGAAGGATTCGTGGACGGAATCGCGTTTGAGGGCGGAAAGGGTGAGAATTATCCGCTGACGATCGGTTCGGGTTCTTTTATCCCGGGATTCGAGGAACAGCTGATCGGGGCGGAGTCCGGAAAAGAAGTGGACGTGAACGTGACGTTCCCGGAAGATTATCACGCGGAGGACTTGAAGGGAAAAGAAGCGGTATTTAAGTGTACGGTGCATGAGATCAAGATGAAAGAAGTGCCGGAGATCGACGATGAATTCGCATCGGAGGTTTCGGAATTTGACACTCTGGATGAATACAAGGCCGATGTCGAGGCAAAACTGAAAGAGCAGAAGGCGGCGGAACAGGCGAGAAAGAAGGAGGATCAGGCTGTGGAGCAGGCGGTCGCCAACGCACAGATGGAGATCCCGGAGCCTATGATCGCTACGCAGGTCAGCCAGATGGCGGATGAGTTTGAGCAGAGGATCCGTCAGCAGGGACTCACGATGGAACAGTATCTTCAGTTCACGGGAATGACGGAGGAAAAGATGCGGGACGAATTCCGTCCTCAGGCGGAGAAGCGGATCCGTACCCGTCTGGTTCTTGAAGCAGTCGCAAAAGCGGAGGCGATCGAGATCAGCGACGAGAGACTCGACGAAGAGATTCAGAAAATGGCGGAAACTTATCAGATGGAAGCTGATAAATTAAAAGAATTTATGGGCGAGAAAGAAAAAGAACAGATGAAACAGGATATGGCGGTGCAGGAGGCGGTGACCTTCCTTGCAGAGAACGCCAAAGAGAAATAGATCTCCATTTGGAAATCAGAAATCAGGAGGCGATTTACATGAGTCTAGTACCTTATGTCATTGAACAGACCAGCCGTGGAGAACGCTCCTACGATATCTATTCAAGACTATTAAAAGACAGAATTATATTTCTTGGCGAGGAAGTGTCCGACACGTCGGCGAGTATTGTCGTAGCTCAGCTGCTGTTTTTGGAGGCGGAGGATCCGGAGAAAGATATCCATTTGTATATCAACAGTCCCGGAGGTTCCGTCACGGCAGGAATGGCGATTTATGACACGATGCAGTATATTAAGTGCGACGTGGCCACGTACTGTATCGGTATGGCCGCCAGCATGGGATCGTTTTTACTGGCCGGCGGCGCAAAGGGAAAGCGCTATGCGATGCCGAATGCGGAAATCATGATCCATCAGCCGTCCGGCGGCGCGCAGGGGCAGGCGACGGAGATCCAGATTGCCGCCGAACACATTCTGAGGATCAGAAAGAAATTGAATCAGATCCTGGCGGAAAATACAGGGCAGCCGCTGGAAGTGATTCAGACGGACACCGAGCGGGACAACTTTATGTCCGCGGAGGAAGCAAAGGAATACGGTTTGATTGACGAGGTCATTACGAGCAGAAAATAGAGAACAGGACGGGTGTGCCGAAATGCGGAATTGGCATGCCTGTCTTTCGTTTGATGCAGAAGTTCGGAGAGGAATCTATTAAATTTCTATAGATATATATTTATTTCTAATAAGGCAAGATAACCTGTAAATATGGAAAGGGTGAAAATATGGCGGGAAGAAACGATGAACAGGTGAGATGTTCTTTCTGTAATAAAACGCAGGCACAGGTGCGCAAATTGATTTCCGGTCCTAACGGGGTCTTTATCTGCGATCAGTGTATCGACGTCTGCGCGGAGATCCTGGAGGAAGAATTTGAGTACGGGAACAGGAGGGACAGCCATCCGTTTGATGATATTAATCTGTTGAAGCCGGAGGAAATCAAAGCGTTTCTGGATGATTACGTGATCGGCCAGGAAGACGCGAAAAAGGTATTGTCCGTGGCGGTATACAACCACTATAAGAGGATCATGGCAGAGCGGGATCTGGGTGTGGAACTTCACAAGAGCAATATCCTCATGCTCGGGCCGACCGGGTGCGGAAAGACGCTTCTCGCGCAGACGCTCGCCAAGATTCTGAATGTTCCGTTTGCGATTGCGGATGCGACGGCTCTCACGGAAGCGGGGTACGTCGGCGAGGATGTTGAAAATATCCTTCTGAAAGTGATCCAGGCGGCGGACGGCGACGTGGAGCGCGCGGAATACGGGATCGTCTATATTGACGAGATTGATAAGATTACAAGGAAATCAGAGAATCCTTCTATCACCAGAGATGTGTCCGGCGAGGGAGTGCAGCAGGCCCTGCTCAAGATCATTGAAGGGACGGTTGCAAATGTTCCGCCGCAGGGAGGAAGAAAACATCCTCATCAGGAACTGATCCAGATCGACACAACGAACATTCTGTTTATCTGCGGAGGCGCTTTCGAGGGGCTGGATAAGATCATCGAGACAAGGCTGGATCAGAAATCTATCGGGTTTCAGGCGGAGATTGCCGAAAAACGGGAGGAGGACGTGGATGTTCTCCTGAAACAGGTTCTCCCGCAGGATCTGGTGAAGTTCGGACTGATCCCGGAACTGGTAGGCAGAGTGCCGGTGACGGTTTCACTGGAAAAACTGGATAAAAACTCTCTGATCCGCATTCTGACGGAGCCGAAGAGCGCGATTGTCAAACAGTACCAGAAAATGCTGGAGCTGGACGGGGTGGAACTTCAATTTGACCGGGAAGCTCTGGAAGCGATCGCGGACATTTCGCTGAAGCGGAAGACAGGGGCCAGAGGCTTGCGTGCCATTATGGAAAATATTATGATGGATACCATGTATCACGCACCCTCCGATGAGACGATGCGGGCGTGCCGTATTACAAAGGATGTGGTCAACGGAACCGGCGATCCGATATACGAGCATGACGATTACAGGACGGAAAGTGCGTAAGAACAGGCGGGCGCGATGCGAATCGGCGTCCGCCTTCGTTTCAATATATGATATGCTGCAGGAGGAAGTATGGAAGAGGAAAGACTGATGATTCCTATGGTACCCCTTCGGGGGATGACGGTTCTGCCGGAGATGATCGTGCATTTTGACGTGAGCAGAGAACGTTCGGTCAAAGCAGTGGAAGAAGCTATGTTGGCGGAAGGACAGAAGATTTTTCTTACCGCGCAGAGAAATATGAACGCGGAGGAACCCGGGCCTCAGGACGTCTATGAGATGGGTACGATCGCGGAGATCAAACAGGTGGTAAAGCTCCCGAAGAATCTTGTCCGCGTGCTGGTCGCCGGGAAGAAGAGGGCGAAATTATACGGAATTGTTTTTGATAAACCTTATTTTTGCGCGGAGGTCGGGGAGGTTCGGGAGATTGACCGGATACAGGAAAAGTACGGACAGAGTTCCGGCAGTTCCGATCTTGAGGCGATGGCCAGAGGGCTGAAGGAAATCTACGCGGAGTATGTGATGCGTATCTCCAAGTATCCGAAGGATATGGCCAGACAGATCCAGGAATACACGGATCTGAAAAAACTGATCGATATGATCGCTGCGAACGTTCCGCTGGACTATAAGGACCTGCAAGAAATCCTGGAGGAGACGGACATTCTGGACCGCTACCAGCTGCTTGCGTTTAAGATCGTCAACGAGATGCAGATTATGGATATCAAGGAGGAGATCCAGAACAAGGTAAAGGAGAGGGTGGAGCGGCACCAGAGGGAATACATTCTGAGAGAACAGCTCAAATTGATCCGCGAAGAGCTGGGAGAGGAAAACACCGTATCCGACGCGGAAGAATTCCTCGACGCGGCAAAGAAGCTGTGCGCGCCGGATGAGGTGAAGGAAAAACTGCGCAAGGAAATCAATCGCTTCAAAAGTTCTCTGAACAGCCCGGCGGAGAGCGGGGTTCTCAGAACTTACATCGAGACGATGCTGGAGATGCCCTGGGATAAGACGGCTGAGGATCACCAGGATATTAAATTTGCCAGGGAGGTTCTTGAGAAAGACCACTACGGGCTGGAAAAAGTTAAGGAGAGGGTGCTGGAATTTCTGGCGGTCCGCGCGCTTACCCAAAAGGGGGAAAGCCCGATCCTGTGCCTGGTTGGCCCGCCGGGTACCGGAAAGACTTCGATCGCAAAGTCGCTGGCCAGGGCGCTTAAGAAACCGTATGTGAGGATTTCGCTGGGAGGCATCCGGGACGAGGCTGAGATTCGCGGACATCGAAAGACATATGTGGGAGCTATGCCGGGAAGGATCGCGAACGCGCTGAAAAGCGCTGGCGTGAAAAATCCGCTAATCCTTCTCGACGAGATAGATAAGGTGAGTTCGGATTACAAGGGGGATACGTTCTCCGCGCTTCTGGAGGTTCTTGACAGCGAACAGAATGTGAGATTCCGGGATCACTATCTGGAGGTGCCGATCGATTTGTCCGAGGTTCTGTTTGTCACTACGGCGAATACCCTGCAGACGATCCCGAGACCGCTTCTGGACCGTATGGAAGTGATCGAAGTCAGCAGCTACACCGAGAACGAAAAGCTGCATATTGCAATGGAGCATCTGATCCCGAAACAGCTGGAAAAGCATGGACTGAAGGCGGAACAGCTCACCGTCAGCAAGGGGGCCGTCTGGAAGATAGCGCGGAACTATACGAAGGAGGCCGGAGTCAGACAACTGGAAAGAAAGATCGGCGACATCTGCCGGAAGGCGGCAAAACAGATCCTGGAGGGACGCAGGCAGAATGTCCGCGTCTCCGAGACAAACCTGCACAAGTACCTCGGGAACGAGCGCTTCACTTACCAGATGGCAAACGCGGCGGACGAGGTCGGAATCGTGCGGGGGCTGGCGTGGACAAGCGTCGGCGGGGACACGCTGCAGATCGAGGTGAATGTGATGCCGGGCAAGGGAGAGATCCTCCTGACCGGCCAGCTGGGAGACGTGATGAAGGAATCGGCCCGGACGGGGATCAGTTATATCCGTTCGGTCAGCGGGAATTATCAGATCGACGCGGATTTTTTTGAGAAGCATGACGTACATATCCACATTCCGGAGGGCGCGGTGCCGAAGGACGGGCCTTCTGCGGGCATCACAATGGCCACTGCCATGCTCTCCGCCATTATTGTAAGGAAGGTGAGAGCCGATGTGGCGATGACGGGGGAGATCACCCTGCGCGGGCGCGTTCTGCCGATCGGAGGCCTGAAAGAGAAACTTCTGGCCGCCGGAAGCGCGGGGATCCGGACGGTTCTGATCCCGAAGGAAAATGAGAGGGATCTCGAGGAATTTTCTCCGGAAATTGTAAAGGGCCTGAAAATCATACCGGTATCCCACATGGACGAGGTTTTGAGAACAGCTTTTGCGGACGCATAGAGAGAGGATGGAAGAATGGTTATAAAACAGGTGAATCTGGAGACGGTGTGCGGTATTACAAGTAAACTGCCGGAAAATGCGCATCCTGAGATCGCGTTCGCCGGAAAATCAAACGTAGGGAAATCTTCGCTGATCAACGCTCTGATGAACCGGAAGTCGCTTGCAAGGATCTCCGCAACTCCGGGGAAGACGCAGACGATCAATTTCTATAACATCAACGACGAACTGTATCTGGTGGATCTTCCCGGGTATGGCTACGCCAGGGTATCGGAGAGCGAGAAGGAGCAGTGGGGGAAGATGGTAGAGCGTTATCTGCGCCATTCCCGTCAGCTGAGGGCGGTGTTCCTGCTGATCGATATCAGGCATGAACCGTCGGCGAACGACCGTATGATGTACGAGTGGATCTGCGCACACGGTTATTCTCCTGTCATTATCGCGACGAAGATGGATAAGATCAAGAGAAGCCAGTTGGATAAGCACATGAAAATGATAAGACAGGGCCTGAATCTGATACCGGGAACGAGGGTGATCCCGTTTTCCGCGCTGAGCAGACAGGGAAGGGACGAGATATGGGAAGCGGCGGAGACGGAAATTTCAGGTAGGGATGAGGTGAGTTAGATGAAGATGAACGCAAGGGAAAGACTGAACGATCACAGACCGTACTGGAAGGTGCTGGTGAGTCTGATCTTTAGCCTGACAGCCACGTTTCTGTTTATTTTTATCGGATTAAAGGGAATCTTTTATTTTATGCCGTTCGTGATCGGCTGGTTTCTGTCCTTTGTCGCCAATCCTCTGGTGATATGGCTGGAGCGGAGGCTGAAGATCAAAAAGAAGCTTGGATCGGCGATCATCATAATTCTCGTTCTGACGGTATTCGTCACGGTAATTTATTTTGCGGTCAGCAGGCTGTGGAGCGAAGCGGTCAGCCTGAGCCGAGATATTCCCCAGATGTACCGCGAGATTGAAAAGGGTTTGAGCGTGATCGGAGAACGGGGAAGCGAGGTCTTTAATATGTTTCCGCAGGGAATTCAAACCGGGTGGAATGCGGCTGTGGAAAATTTTGACACGTACATGGGAAGCCTGATCGGCAAAATAAGCGAGCCTACGGTTGAGGCGGCCGGAAATATGGCGATGAGGATTCCTTCTATGCTTATCTATACGATCGTCACGATCATGTCGGCATATTTTTTTATTGCGGACCGGGAATCCGTGATCGTATGGGCAAAAAAGATCTTTCCGGATCCGATTGTAAGAAGAATGACCATGATCATGGATAATTTGAAGTATGCGGTGGGAGGATATTTTAAGGCGCAGTTTAAAATTATGGGAGTAGTTTTCCTGATCCTTTTGATCGGATTCTCCTTTTTCGGACTTCGCTTTTCTATTATATGGGCGCTTTTGATCGCATTTTTGGATTTTCTTCCCTTCTTTGGAACGGGAACCGCATTGATTCCGTGGGCAGTTTATAAATTTCTGGTGGGCGATTACAAATTTATGATCGCGCTGATCGTTTTATATGGCGTGACGCAGCTGGTCCGGCAGCTGATCCAGCCGAAACTGGTGGGGGACAGCATCGGGCTGAGTCCGCTTTTTACGCTGGTTCTGCTGTTTGTGGGATATAAAGTGGGAAGTATTCTTGGAATGATCTTTGCCGTTCCGATCGGAATGATTGTTGTCAACCTGTACAAGGCTGGAGGATTTGATTATATTCTGGATGATGTAAGAATTCTGATCGAGGGAATTATGAGTTTCCGGGAAAGAGAATAGAAATGCGGATCGGGCGGTTTGGATATTGATATCCTGGCCGCCGTTTTTTCTATTCTTGACATATACCCACAGGGGGTATATAATCGGTGATGGAAGAGAGGTGAAGCGGATGCAGGAAGAACAGAAATGTATGTGCTGTAAGACAAAAGAACGCCCGGAAAAGGAGTACAGGGATCTTCTCAACCGCCTGAACCGGATCGAGGGACAGGTACGGGGGATCAAAGGTATGGTGGAGAGGGACGCGTACTGTACGGATATCCTGATTCAGGTGTCCGCGGTCAACGCGGCTTTGAACAGTTTTAACAAGGTGCTTTTATCAAATCATATAAAGACCTGCGTAACCAGGGATATACGTGAAGGAAAAGAAGAAACGGTAGATGAACTGGTCATGACGCTGCAGAAATTGATGAAATAGAAGCGGATGCAGAGAGAATAAAAGTTAGGAGAGACAGGTAAATGGAACAGTATACAGTTACAGGAATGAGCTGTGCGGCATGCAGCGCCCGTGTGGAAAAAGCGGTGTCAAAAGTACCCGGCGTTACGTCCTGTTCCGTCAGCCTTCTGACGAATTCCATGGGAGTGGAAGGCACGGCGGATGCGGCCGATATTATCAGGGCTGTGGAGGAGGCCGGATACGGAGCTTCCAAAAAGGGAAAGGGAAGCGCCGGCTCCGGGCAGGCGTCCTTTGCGGCGGATGAGGAGATGCTGGCGGATCGCGAGACGCCCGCCCTGCGGCGGCGTCTGCTGTGGTCTCTGGGATTTCTGGCGATACTCATGTATTTTTCAATGGGACATATGATGTGGGGATGGCCGCTCCCTCCCTTCTTTGAGGGAAACCATGTGGCGGCGGGACTCCTTCAGCTGCTTTTGACGGTCGTCATCATGGTGATCAACCAGAAATTTTTTGTCAGCGGTTTCCGGGGACTTCTGCACAGAGCGCCGAACATGGATACGCTGGTTGCGCTCGGCTCTGCGGCGGCGTTTGTGTACAGCACGTACGCGCTGTTTGCCATGACGGGCGCGCAGGCGCAGGGCGATATGGACGTTGTGATGCATTATATGGATGAATTTTATTT
>CANRMH010000028.1 GCA_947631695.1 uncultured Lachnospiraceae bacterium
CTACGTTCACGCGGGCGTCCGTACACTGCGCCGCCAGCCGCACGCTCACCAGCAGCTTCCACGCATCGTCGTAATCCAGCGTACAGCCCGCATCCGGGTATTCTTTCTTCAGGCGCTCGATGACTTCCAGCGCCAGCTCTTTCTTTCTCATAAGTACCTCTCCAATCTATAAGTTTGCTGCGGTTTTGTTTTAACGCTCCTGTTCTTTGCGATTTTTCAGATTTCGAATAATATCGTTCACATTATCTGTGTTGGTAACACCCGGATATTTCTTTTCAAAATCAATCAAAGACTCTTTTGCCATCCTTTCGTTATTTCGGTATTGCTCGTACAAGGCCTCATACTGTTCGTCCCTCATAACCTCCGTAATCAGTTCTTTTGAATCCTGCGGCAGCTTGTCCCAACTGTCATAAAGATTACATACTGCGGTTTTTATCATTTCAAACGTTAGAGGTTTTCCCCGTTCCTTTTGTTCCCGAAGAATGCCGATCACATCCGATATATCATTTTTATACTGACGACCGGACATCAGTTTCATCGCTACAAGATATTCTCTCGAAACCGTGCGGACTTCCAGAACATATCCAAAGCGTTTATAATATTCCGAATATTGCAGCAGCCTGGGAGAGTACGATTTTGTTCTTGTGAAATCCGAATTGAGCCAGCCGTTCGGAAGTCTCATTTCATCACCGACTCGGTGAATAGCATCCTTCATAGAGGAAGACGCACGGATCACCGCGTCAACATCATAAGTCATATCCCGAAAACCGTAATTTACAAGAACGGCGGCTCCGCCGATCAGGACAATCTCGGCAGGAACTTTTGTACCGTTCAGTTTCCGAAATTCCTTTGCAAGCCTGCTCAAACAAGCGTCTAAATTTTCCTTCGTAAATACAATATCAGCAGACATTTCTTACCTCGCTTTCTACGATATTGAAGTGTAAAAATTCGGGTATCGCATTTTTCATGCACTCCCTGCGGTGTTTATCGGTTTTTGCAGCCGCGTCCGAAAGCACAACACCTGCGGGATAAAGGATTTTCTGCAGCTTTTGGGCGCGGATATCGTTGTACTTCGTACAAAGCGGCACATCGTTTTCTCTCGACAGATAATCCACCATAGCAAGGAGATAAAAGGCTTCCGCATACCATTTGCGGTCATACAGGGTTCTGACCTCATCTGTTGTAAGAGCATCAAGCATAAAATCAATATCCCCTTTCTCTTTTACAAGGTGACATACGTTACTCTTGAACACCTCAAAGGAGGGCCTTTTCTGCTGCGGCGCATCGCTCTCCATTTCCTGCTCGATCAGGCTTTCCATAGAAACGCCAAGCGCTTTTGAAATCTTATATATGGTGTCGGCGGAACATTTCTCAATGCGGGCCTTTCGACTGCATATATCCACAATGGTCGTTTGAGGAATGCCGCTTTCCTTTGCAAGACGATATTTGGATATTTTCTTTTCGGTCAGTAGATCGTTGAGATACACTTTTCTCACCTCCGTACAATCATTGTATCGGTCAACCGAACTATTGTCAATAGTATATCCGAAAATGTTCTTCGGAAAGGTGGATACAGAAAAAGGCGGCAAGAATTGCTTCCTGCCGCCGCGTTTCGTTTTCTTATTTTGCCGCAACCTGGTCAAACTCATCCAGGATCTCCTGCGACGGAGCCTTTGTCGCCAGGCTGAATACCACGATCATCAGCGCGCTGATCACAAAGCCAAGCGCCAGGGAGTACAGCCCGGTATAAGCGTACAAAGTCTGTCCGCCCGCAAGCGGTATGTAATCCCAGATGATCACAGTCAGTGCGCCGGAGATAATGCCCGCCAGCGCACCCGCGAAGTTCGTCCTCCTCCAGAACAGCGACAGGAGTACGAGCGGTCCGAAAGCGGAACCGAATCCCGCCCACGCATTGGACACCAGCCCCATAATGCTGCTGTTCGGATCCCAGGCGATGACAAACGCAAGCGCGGCCACCACGATAACCGTGATGCGGCTGATCCGCAGGATCGTCCTGTCGTCCGCTTTTTTATTGATAAAGTTGTGATAGAGATCCTCGGAAACCGAAGACGCCGTCACAAGGAGCTGCGAATCCGCCGTGGACATGATCGCCGCCAGCACGCCGCACAGGAACAGTCCGCCGATAAACGGCAGCGCATGATCCACCGTGAAGATCTTCGTGATCATTTCGATAAATACGTTTTCCGTCGAGCCGCCGTCCTCGCCGAGGATGGTCGGATACAGATACGCGCGTCCGAGAACGCCGATCACGCAGGCCGCCGTCAGGGACAGCGCTACCCACACGATCGCGATCACGCGGGATTTCTTCAGTTCATGAGTGTTCTTCACCGCCATAAACCTCACAAGAATATGCGGCATCCCGAAGTATCCGAACGCCCACGCCACCTGAGAAAAGATCTCGATGAAGGTGTACGGCTTCCCGCCGTTGGAAAACAGGCTCAGATAGCTGCCCGATCCGCCCGCCACGCCGCTCTGGTTCAAAATCTCACTGACATTCCCGCCGCCGATCGTGAACCGCCAGAAGGCCGACCAGCATCAGCGTTCCCTGCACAAAATCCGTGCTGCACACCGCCTTAAATCCGCCCATGAACGTGTAGGCGAGGATCACGGCCGCGCCGATCGCCAGCGCAATATGATAGTCCACACCGAACACGGAATTAAAGAGCTTGCCTCCGGCCGCCAGCGCGGACGCGGTGTAAACCAGGAAAAAGATGATGATCACGATTGATGAAACCATGAGCAGGATCTTCTTCTTATCGTGGAAACGGTTCTCGAAATAAGCCGGGAGCGTAAGCGAATTGTTGGCTACGATCGTATATTTCCTCAGCCTTCCCGATACAAATACCCAATTCAGCACGGTGCCGATGAAAAGGCCGATGGCGATCCACGCCTGGCCGGTTCCCAGAGCATAAATCGAACCCGGCAGCCCCATCAGAAGCCACCCGCTCATATCGGAAGCCTGCGCGGAGAGCGCCGCTACCCAGCCGCCCAGACCGCGGCCGCCCAGAAAGTAGTCCTCGGCGTTCTTCGTACCCTTCATGTACACGGCGCCGATCACTACCATCATGATCAGATAGACGGCGAAAGCAATTAAAATCCAAACTGTTGTACTCACGTTGATTCCTCCTAAATAAGAAAATATGTACCGCCGCGCAGCGCGCGTCCTTTGTCGGACACAGATTGCAGACTGCCCGGGCGAATATACGTTATTACTTTAACACGACACTACAGAAAAAACAAGTCTTTTTATTGCTCTATAAATTTCTTCACCACGGCCGGAACGCCCGCCGCCACACAATGATCCGGCAAATCACCCGTGACCACGCTCCCGGCGGCAATCACGCAGCCGCTGCCGATCGTGACTCCCTGCAGGACGGATACGTTCGCCCCGAACCAGCAGTTATCGCCTACACGGATCGGAAGCGCCTTTTCCAGTCCTTTATTTCTATCCTGATAATTGATCGGATGGGTAGCCGTATAAAAGCCGCAGAACGGGCCGATAAAGACATTTCTGCCAATATCGATCCTGCCGCCGTCCATAAAATAGCAGCCGTGGTTGACAAAGGTCCCCTCCCCGAAACGCGTATTCACGCCATAATCAAAGTAAACCGGCGCAAGCACTGTAAGTCCCTCCGGGATCTCTTCCCCCAGCAGTTTTCTCAAAGCGGAAAGCTGTTTTTCGCCGCCGGGTCCGGCCATATTAAATTCATAACAGAGCGATTCGGCCTTCTGGCGCTCCTCGAGCAGCGCCCGGTCAAAATTGGCGTCATACCATTCGCCCCTCTGCATTTTTTCTCTTTCAGTCATCAGATCGTCCTCCCTGCCGCCTATAATTAAGAAAGCGTTACTCTGAGTACCGGGTAACGCCTTCCTGTTTAGTGCTGTCTGCTCTCCAAAATATTTTTCTATCTGGAACACCGGAACTGAAGTTCCTCCCACCTGCGGTCGACTTCCTTCTGGAAAGCCTCCAGCAGATCCTCGTTTCCTTTCTTGAACAGGTGCTTGAATCTTCCCTGCGGTCTTAAGAAATCTTCGACCGGGAGTTTCTTCTTCGGTTCGTAGTTCAGGATCCATTTCCCTTCCACGACCTCAAACAGCGGCCAGTAGCAGGTCTCCACGCCGAGCTTGCAGATCTCCATAATATCCGGAGTATTGTAGCGCCATCCTCTCGGGCAGGGAGCCATGATGTTCAAAAACGCCGCTCCCGGCGTGTAGATCGCCTTCTCCGCCTTGATGTGCAGATCCTTAAAGTTCTGAACAAAGGTAGTCTGCGCCACGTACGGCACATCATGCGCCGCGATAACCGCTGCCAGATCCTTCCGGTTCTGCGGTTTTCCGTTGCTCTGCGTTCCCACCGGCGTCGTGGTGGTGTCCGCATACATCGGGGTCGCGGAAGAGCGCTGGATTCCGGTATTCATATAAGCGCCGTTGTCATAGCACACGTAAACCATGTCGTGGTTCCGCTCCATCGCCCCGGACAGGGACTGAAGCCCGATGTCGTAGGTCCCTCCGTCGCCGCCGAACGTGATAAACTTGTAAGTCTCGTCCAGCTTGCCTTTTTTCTTCAGCGCCCTGTAGGCGCCCTCCACTCCGCTCAGGGTCGCTCCCGCATTCTCGAACGCGTTGTGGATATAGCTGTCCTCCCACGCGGTGTAGGGGTAGGTGAAGGTAGACACTTCCAGGCAGCCCGTCGCATTTCCGATCACTGCCTTATCCCCCTCGTGCAGCCCGCGCAGGACATTTCTCACCGCGATCGTCCCGCCGCATCCGGCACACATTCTGTGTCCCGGTGCAAGACGCTCCGGTTTATTCATGGTTTCTTTAAAATTATAACTCATCTTTCGCTTCCCCCTTATTCTCTAATTCCCAGATAGCGATAGGTCTCGCCCGCATCGCCGTCCTTTATCATCTGTTTCAGGGTTGCAAATACTCCTTCTGCATCCTCCACGCGCACGTCGCGCCCGCCGAGTCCATAGATATAATTTACTGCCAGGGCATCCGATTTCGCGCGGAACAGCGCGGCCATCACGTCTGCTCCCAGAGGCCCGCCGTGGTTCGTGTACCCCTCCGCGCGGTCCATGACTGCGATCGCCTTCACATGGGACAGGGCCGCTGCGATCTCATCCGCCGGGAACGGGCGGTAAAGGCGGATCTTCAGAAGTCCAACCTTCTCACCGGCCGCGCGCAGTTTGTCAACCGCATCCTTCGCCGTACCCGCCGCGGAGCCGATGATCACCATTGCCGTCTCTGCGTCATCCAGGCAATACTCCTCGAACAGTCCGTATTCTCTTCCTGAGAGAGCGGCATACTCCTTCGCTACTTCCAGCACAACCCGGCTGACATTTCTCATGCCCTCCGCCTGGTTACGCTTTGCTTCCATATAATAATCCGTGATGGAGTACGGTCCGACCGCCATCGGGCATTCCGGATTCAGCAGATAATTCTCCGGCTCGTACTCGCCCACAAAATTCTTCACTTCCTCATCCTCAAGAAGTTCTATGTTCTCCACCGCGTGACTGGTGATAAACCCGTCCTGGCAGATCATGATCGGGAGACGGACGTCCCTGTGTTCAGAAATGCGGTACGCCTGTACCATATTGTCATAAGCTTCCTGATTATTTTCGGCATAAATCTGGATCCAGCCTGAATCCCTCGCGCCCATACTGTCAGAGTGGTCGCAGTTGATATTGATCGGGCCGGACAGCGCGCGGTTGACCAGCGCCAGCGCCAGAGGCAGCCGGTTGGAAGCCGCTATGTAAAGTTCCTCCCACATGTAAGCCATACCGCAGGAGGACGTCGCCGTCAAACTTCTTGCTCCCGCAGCGGAAGCTCCGATCGCCGCGCTCATAGAGCTGTGTTCGCTCTCCACCGGAATAAACTCCGTGTCCACCTGTCCGTTTGCCACAAAGGAGGCAAAATACTGTGGGATCTCCGTGGACGGAGTGATCGGGAACGCCGGAAATACATCCGGGTTGATCTGTCTGAGGGCGATTGCCACCGCCTCGTTTCCTGATAAACGATCTCTCTTTGCCATCCTATTTCACCCCTTCCATCGTAATAGCGCCAAACGGACATGCCTTGACGCAGATGCCGCATCCTTTGCAGTGTTCATAGTCAAATGCCCCTCTCTTCATATCCTTCACCGGGATACTGCTGTCCGGACATACCGGCGCGCAGAGCAGACACTGTTTGCACTTATCTTCTATAAATACCGGCTTATTCGCAGACCACTCGCCGGTATTGAACTCCCTGGACGTCCCTGCGCCGGCAACGACCATTCCTTCCGTCAGATCTCTCCATTTTGCTTTTACGCCCAATTTGCTGATATCTGTCGCCATTATCGTACCTCCTGAAATGCCATCTTGAGTGCCGCCATATTGCCGTCGATCACTTCCGGCTTACTGGCAAATTTATGTGAAAAGGACGCTCTCATTTCCCTAAGAAACGTCTCCTCATCCATGATCCCCGCCACCTTTACGATCGCGGCGAGAAGCGGCGTATTTGGAAAATATCTTCCCATCGTCGCCATGGATACCTTATATGCGTCGATCAGGTACACTTCCCCCTCGTACCCTTTCAGGTGAGGCAGGATCTCCTCCTTTGTGCGCTGAGTATTCACGAGGATCGCCCCGTCCTTTTTCAAACCGCTGGTCACATCTACCGTCTCCAGCAGCGATTCGTCCACTACGACCACATACTGCGGATCGTAAATATTTGAGTGCACGCGGATTTTCGTATCGCTGATCCGGTTATACGCTGTGATGGGAGCGCCCATTCGCTCCGGTCCGTATTCCGGAAAGCCCTGTACATATTTTCCCGTCTGAAATGCCACGTCCGCCAGAAGCAGCGCGGCTGTCTTTGCACCCTGTCCGCCTCTGCCGTGCCATCTGATCTCTGTAAGATTGCTCATCTCTTTTCTCTTCCTTTCCTGTATCACGGTAACGTTCATACAAATTAGAGTATATCATTTTCATTCGAAGAAATCTACATTTTATTCTTCCGTCTTTCTCATTTTTCTCTTTGCTTCAAATCTCCTCATAAATAGCAGGTATGCGGCCGCAAGCGCCGCCGCCGTTATGATCCAGCTGACGGGATATACCATCATCAGCGTAAAATAGGTTTTGGATATTCCAAAGATCGTATAGACCCACAGGATACGGATCCCGCAGACCCCGGCAAACGTGATGACGGCCGGCACAAGGGAATATCCATACCCCCGCATCGCGCCCGACATGATCTCCATAACGGCATTGACCGCCTCCGCCGCGAGGATGAACCGCATACGCACCAGACCGATAGAGACGATCTCCGGATTGTTATTAAAGATTTCAAGAAGCGGCTTTGCAAATATCAGAATCAAAGCCGACACCGCCGCCGTCACTCCGACGTCCATAAACAGGCTGATCCGTGTAACCTTCCTGCACCGGGAAATATTTTCGGCCCCATAGTTCTGACCCACAAAAGTCGTACACGCCTGGCCAAAGGAATTCACCAGATAATATGCCAGAATTTCTATATTAAACGCCGCCGAGGACGCCGCCATCACATCCGCCCCAAGGCTGTTGATGGCCGACTGGATACAGATGTTGGATAGGGAGAACACCATACTCTGCAGACCCGCGGGAAGACCGATCCGGATCATCTGTTTCAGCACATCCCCATGAATTCGTATCTCCCGTATTTTCAGAGCGACCGCGTCCTTCCTCCGGCACAGGGCCGCAAACAGCAATACCGAGCTGATCAGGTTGGAAAGCACCGTTGCCGTCGCCACACCGTCCGTAGTCATTCCGACCACGCAGACAAAGAAAAGATTAAGAGCCACATTGATCACGCCGGAAATGATCAGACAGATAAGCGGCGTTCGGGTATCCCCCTGGCTTCTGAAAATGGCCGATTCAAAATTGTAGAGAAAGATCACGGGCATTCCGAGAAGATAAATCCTCAGATATACCAGGGACATGGGAAAAATCTCATCCGGCACCGCCATCAGCTCCAGTATGGACGGCGCGATCAATTCCCCGAGCAGCGTAATCAGGATTCCTCCCAATACAGAAAACAGCACGGAAGTATGTACGCTTTTGGAAATTCCTTTTTTGTTCTTTTGTCCGGTCAGTCTGGAAATGACCACGTTGGCTCCCAGGGCGATCCCTACAAATCCATTTACCAGAAGGCCGATGATCGCGCTGTTGCTTCCCACGGCGGCCATCGCGTTCTTTCCCACAAACCGTCCTACAACGGCCACATCCGCGGCGTTAAACAGCTGCTGCAGCATACCCGTCGCCGCGAGGGGCAATGCAAACAACAGAAGTTTATCCCCGATGCTCCCGTTCAGCATATCTATTTTTTTACGCTTCATCTGCTGCTTCAACCCCTGCATGAACCGGCTGCCGGCAAGTTTCTTTTAATTTTTTTTCACTCATATCCGTTTCTCCTTCCATCGCTTCAATATACCGGTATCTCTAAATTTTCTTACTTTTTCAATATCACGTAAAATTCCAGAAAGTTCTGTTTCGCGCGGAAATAATTCCGCGGCACGATCCTGATATCGCTCCATGGAATTTCCTTTCTCAGTTTGCGAAGAAGCTTTGCAAAGCTTCTGTCCGTAAACGTATGCCAGTGGATATCTATCTTATCCTCCTTTAAATATTCCAGAAGCTGCTCCCTCGTGAGATCCTCAACCTGATTTGCCTCAGATCCCACCCATATTTTGTGGCAGCAATAGACATGCTCCAGATTTCGTTCGGGGTCTTCCCCAAGTTCCAGATCCTGGATAAGATGACGGATCTTTGTCAGCGGTCTCGCCTTGTCGAACGTGTACCGCTTATCCGGAACCGCCATGATCAAAGTGCCGCCGGCCTTCAGTTTTCTGTATGCCATCCCAAGTGCAAGAACAGGGTTTTTGCTGTGTTCGATCACATTGGACTGTATGATGAAATCCAGAGATCCATCCTCTATTCCTTCCATTTTGTCTATCGTAGTCATGTAATCGATCTCGGGATACTCTCCCTGATAATCCTGATTGCATCCCGCGTCTCTTCCAAATTTGTCCAGATAACTGACCTGTACGTTCAGCGGCAGAGGATAACAGCTGTCCGCCGGACCCGGCCCGCATTCGATCCCGCTTCCTGTCAGGCCGCGCGCCAGGTAAGCTCTGGCCTCCATATGATTGCTGCATTCTTTCAGATGTCCCTCCTGCGGATAATTCACTACCGGACTTCCGACCGGTATCTCCTGGAGATCCGCTCCCATACAGTCTACCGCCTGATCCAGCGGGATCCGGAACTGTACCGCGGCCTCCTGCGACAGGATCCAATGTCTCCTGCCTCCCGCAATATAAAAGATTCTTCCGGTATCTTTCTCACGCAGTATGCTTCCCTCTTTTACTTCCATGAATTTCTCCTCCTTATAATTCCGGGCGGCTGTCCGATCTCACATTTCATCCTGACTGCAGCCTCTATAATGATCCCATCTCAATACACTGCAAAAAAAGTAACCAACAAACGTTGATTACCTTCCGCTCACCGGTTCCGAAAATATATAAACTCCGGAACCTTCTCATAATTTCAAAACAGGGGATGAGAGAATCGAACTCCCGCTAAGAGTTTTGGAGACTCCTGTCATTCCATTTGACCAATCCCCTACAGCCAAAACAGCTACTAGATATTTATACCACAGACCGCTGTGCTTTGTCAATTCCAAACTTTATTTTTTACCCCGATTGTGCGCGCGTCCCTCCCTTTCGGGACTAAAAATTAAAAATCTTGAATAAATATAGAAAAAAACATTCCTGAGGTTCCTATGAAACATCGATTCAATTTCCTGGGGATCGGCAAAATCACTTTGCTCTTTGCCGCCGCATTCCTGCTCGGACATTTTACCGCCCTGACAGCGGAACGCCTGCATCCGCAGGCAAAAGAAACCGCCGCGGAAGGGAGCTGGGGACTCAGCTTCCAGACGGACGGGGAACCGCCGGTGGCAAACGCCACAGCAGACGAATTGAAGAAATTCGATACATATTATGCGATGGATACCGACGACAAAATCCTGTACCTGACTTTCGACGCGGGCTATGAGAACGGCAACACCGCGCCCATCCTGGACGCCCTGAAAAAGCACAATGCCCCTGCTTCCTTCTTTGTTGTGGGTAATTTTGTCGCCGAGAATCCCGATCTTATCAAGCGAATGGCGGACGAAGGCCATATAGTCGGCAACCACACCTACTCTCACCCGGATATGTCGAAAATATCCACGAAGGAGGCCTTTTCCGAAGAACTTGGAAAAGTGGAAACGCTCTATCAGGATATTACCGGGCAGCCCATGACCAAATACTATCGTCCGCCCCAGGGAAAATACAATGAGGCAAATCTTAAAATGGCAAAGGAGATGGGATATAAAACATTTTTCTGGAGTCTCGCCTATGTAGACTGGTATCAGGACGACCAGCCGACGAAGGAGGAAGCTTTCGATAAGCTTCTGGGCAGGATCCATCCGGGCGCCATCGTCCTTCTCCACAGTACCTCCTCCACAAATGCGCAGATCCTGGATGAACTCCTGACGAAGTGGGAGGAGATGGGGTATACGTTCCGGCCGTTATCGGATTTTGTCTCTTAATATTATCCCCTCAATACCGCCGGCGGGCCGCCCTCCTTTTGCAAAGGCAGCCCGCCGGCGAAAATCTGAAAGTTATCTCTGTCTCTCTTTCTCCATCATCGTCATGAATCTTTGGATGATCGTCGCGCATACGGAACGGCTGGTTATTCCTTCCTTTCCGCATTCCATTTCCGCATTTCAGATTACCGGTTTCATACTCCTGATCGTATTATACCTGAAATTTACCGAAATCGGAATATTTAAATCATGCCGTACTGTCGATTTCTGTCGAAATATGTTAGAATCTATAACAGAAAGTTTTCACGAATAAAAAACTACCGCCCATGAAGAGAACGGCAACGAAAAAAGAAGAGGTATTCCATCTCCTGATATTTCAGGCGGTCAGCCCGGATTTTTTCTACATACTGCTGTTTTCCGCAATGCTCGGCTGCGTCGCGGGAGGGATTCTGGATCTGCTTCCGGAAAGGGTCTCCCGTTTTGTGAGCGCCCTGCTCATTCTGGCCGTCTGTATACTGTTCTGCACGGAGGCGGTTTATCACTCCGTTTTCCAGTCATTTCTCGTCCTTTCCGGAACCGCGGACCTGGCGGGACAGGCGATGGATTTTACAGACGTGATCTGGAAAAATATTTTCGGCAACCTGCTGACTATCATCCTCCTGCTGCTTCCGTTTCCGCTGTTTTATGTCTGCCGAAGCATGCGCTGGATCGATTTTTCCCGAAAATCCCTGCGGACATGCGGGATTTCCCTCGGCGTCGCCGCAGAATGCTATCTGACCGCGACCCTGTTCCTGAACCTGAGCGGCGCGGCTCCCTACAGTTCGCATGATATCTATTACCACAATGTCTCCGCCGACATGACCGTCGAACATTTCGGCGTTATGACCATGAATCGTCTGGACGGCCTGTATGCGATGGTCGGACGTCCCTCGCGGACGCTCCAAATAGATTCTGAAACGACAGATCCCGGCAATGAGATTCCTGTCTATATGAATCTGAACGCCTGCTCCGCCATCTCCGCCGCTCTGTCTGAGATGGATATTTCAAATATGGGAATGCTGACCCCTAACACGATGAACATTGATTTTGCGGCCATGGCCGCATCCGCGCCAAATGAAAACACAGCGCAGCTGACCCGGTACTTTCAATCTCAGAAAGGCACTCTCCGAAATCAATATACGGGCATGTTCAAGGGATATAATGTCATCTTTATCACGGCGGAGGGATTTTACGGCCGCGTGATCGACCAAAACCTCACTCCGACGCTCTACCGCCTGAGAAACGAGGGCTTTGTTTTCAACCATTACTATACGCCCGGCTGGTACGCCAGCACGTCCGACGGGGAATATTCCAACCTGACCGGCCTGCTGCCGACGGACGGCCTCGTCTCCCTGAAAATGACCGGGAAAACGGAAATAATATGTATTTCACCCTGGGACGGCAGCTGGAACGCCTCGGCTATACCCTGAACGCTTACCACAATAACAGCTACACATACTCTGACCGCCCTTGTGGATGAGCTGGAAGAGCGCGGGATCGCAGACCACACGGTCATCATACTCGGCGGAGATCACGTCCCCTACAATGACAAACCCGTCTGCGACGAGCTGGCCGGCCATGAACTGGAACCGAATATCGAATGGTATCAAAACGATCTGATCATCTGGTCCGGAAGCATGAAGGAGCCGGTCATTGTGGATAAATACTGCTACGATGTAGATATTCTCCCGACAGTCTCCAATCTGCTTGGTCTGGATTACGACTCCCGGCTGATGGTCGGACAGGATATTCTTTCTACCGCCGAACAGCTGGTGTGCTTCCCCAACCACAGCTTTATCTCCGGGAAATGCATCTACAATGCCCCCACGGGAAGCGTGACCCCGCTGACGGACGAAGAAGTCACACAGGAATATCTGGAGGGCATGTCCGAAACGGTATACAACAAATTCACCGTCTCGGAGATGGTCCTTGAGGAGGACTATTATAAATATCTGATCGTGAAGTAAGCCCCGCATCAGAGCAGCGGGGCAATCGCCTTCAGCACCGCTCCCTCGATCTTCAGGGAGCGCTTCTCCCGGCGGATCGTACCATTTGTGACCACCCGGCATTTTTCCAGCGTTTTCTGAAAATCCGCCTCGATCTCCGGAATACACGGAACTTTATACAGATAGGCGGCGCACTCGAAGTGGTGGTACAGGCTGCGGTAATCCAGGTTGATCGTACCCACCACCGCTCTGCAGTCGTCGCTGACAAAAACCTTCGCATGCACAAATCCCGGCGTATACTCATAAATCCTGACCCCTGACGCCAAAAGGGACTTGTAGTGGGTCTTCGCAAGCGCATAAGGCGCGGTCTTATCCGGAATCCCGGGCAGAATCAGCCTGACGTCCACTCCCCTCTCAGCCGCAAATTTCAGAGCGGTCTCCATCTCGCCGTCCAGGATCAGATACGGCGACATGATATGCACATATTTCGCCGCACGGTTCAGGATGTCCATATAGACTCGCTCGCCCACCTTGTTTGCGTCGAGCGGGCAGTCCCCATATGGGATCACGCAGCCGCCTGCCCTGCGCACAGGCACCGCAGCCGGAACATTCAGGTATTTGCCGTACGACTCGTGCCGTTCCGTCAGATTCCACATCTGCAGGAACATCAGCGCAAAACTCTTCGCCGCCCCGCCCTTCAGCATAATGGCGGTATCCTTCCAGTGACCGTATTTTTCAATATGGTTGATGTACTCATCCGCAAGATTCACGCCGCCGGTAAATGCGGTATGCCCATCGATCACAAGGATCTTTCGGTGATCCCGGTAATTATAATGCGTGGATAAAAACGGGGACATCGGTGAAAATGCCTTGCACCTGATCCCGAGCTTTCGCAGCTTTTTCGGATAATTCCGCGGCAGCGTGGAGAACTCGCAGGTGCCGTCGTACATGACTCGGATCTCCACACCCTCCCTGGCCTTCTTTGCAAGGATCTCAAGAATCCTGCCCCACATCAGCCCTTCCTCCACAATAAAATATTCCATAAAGATGTATTGCTTCGCCTGCTCAAGCTGCTTCAACATCTCCGCGAACTTGTCTTCGCCCAGAGGGAAAAACGTCACGCTCGTGTCCGCAAACACCGGAAAGCTGCCGCTCTTCATAAAATAATGCGCCAGCGCCGCCTCACCGGGGTTCTCCCTCTCCAACGCCCGGACCGCCGCCTCGTCCTGCGGCAGCATCTCCTTCGTGGCCTCAAGGATGTCTTCGACTCTCTTTTTCTCGGCGCGGTGACCGGTCTCGCTCTGCGTGTACCAGAACAGAAGCACGCCAAACACCGGCACCATCATGATCACGATCAGCCAGGTGATCTTCGCGGTGGGATCGAGCCTGCTGTTGATCAGATAAAGCACCATGACAACGGTAAAAAGTACCGTTCCTCCCAACACATGCGGCAGAAAATCCTTGAACCACTGAAACAGTCCAAACAACATCAGCGCCTGCAGCACCAGAAGCGCCAGCATGACTCCCATCCGGCTAAACAGCGCGTACATCATTCCCTTCTGTCCCTTTTTCAGCAGGCGAAGCCCGCCGCCCTGTTCATTTGTATTCATTCCTGTACCACCCCTTGAGCCGATATATTGCAAAGCGAAACAGCGGCAAAAGTATTTTCCGCCCTGGTAAAATCCTGATTGTTTTTCATCATCTTATCCTCCCACTCAGCACAAACCGCTGATCGGTCCTGTCCATTATAATCTTGTTCCCTCCAGCGGCACAACAAGTTCCTCTGTATATGGAAAGTGATGCACCAGAGAGATGCTGACAACCCGAGCTGAAATAGGTTTCCAGTCCTGTCCGACAATATCAAAAGCCTGTACCAGTTCCTCGTGCGTCAGTTCCGCAGCCAACGTAAGATGAGGTACCCATGTGCCGTAAATATACTGTCTTAACGGAGCAAACATCCGATCAGCCGCCGTGTGAATCGCCCTGTTCACGGCAATCATTTCATCCGTCATTACAGGAGCAGCAATGAGGGTTCCCGGCAAAAATGCCCCGAGAGCGTCAAATGTCACAGAGAAAGGCTGCAAGCTGCGCAAAGTATCCTCCATCACCTGAACCGGATCGGAATTGTCCTCAATATCAAAAATTCCCATCGAAACATGAGGCGGCTGTCCGCTGTCCAACCGAGTCATGTTTCCAGTCACCCTGGCTATCTTATCAATGAGTCCGTCAAAAATCTCTTCCGCCTGCCGTTCAAAACGAAGAATCACATCAAACTGGGTTTTCTGATCTTCTATCCGGATAAATTCTGACTCCCTATATTCCATATTGTGGGATCTCCTCCTTTTCCAAGAAATATCCTGCAATCTCTTCCATTCTCTCCATCTGGTCCACACGGAACGGGCAGCGCCGGCTGCAGTGTCCGCACCGGATACAGTCCTTCGCCTTCCTTTCCAGTTTGTCGTAATGTCCCGCCGCAAGACGATCCCCGGCTTTTGCAAGATCATAATATTTGTTTATCAATCCCACATTCAGCCCCTCCGGACAGGGCTGGCAGTGATTGCAGTAAACGCACACTCCCCTTGCGTCCTGCGGCGCGAAGGTTCCGATCACAGAATAGTCCCTCTCCTCTGGAGACGCCGTGAGAAATCCAAGAACCCGCTTCAAATCCGCCTTGCCCCGGATTCCCGGCAGGACGGTCAGAACTCCCGGCTTATCCAGCGCATACTGGATGCACTGATACTCCGTCAGCGCTTTTTTGAAGGGGGAAGTTCTTGCATCCAACAGTTGTCCCGCGCTGAAGGCCTTCATCACCGAAATGCCAACGCCCTCTTTTTCGCAGCGGCGGTACAACGCCATGCGGTCGGACACGCTGCCGATCCCGTAATCTCCCTTTTGATAGTCATAGCCCGGATTGACAGAGAACATCATCATATCGAGAATTCCCATGTCCAGCACGGCGTTCGCGATCTCCGGCGTGTGGGAGGACAATCCGACATGACGCACCACACCCTGCTTTTTCAGTTCAAGGATATGGCCGATCACGCCGCCGTTCTGCATCTGTTTCAGGTCGGAAATTTCGTCCAGGCAGTGAATGAACCCGAAATCGATATAATCGGTTTTGAGCGAGGTCAACTGCCAGTCTACGCTGCGTTTGATCCTGTCAAGATCGGTCGTCCAGCCGTAACTGCCATTTGTATAATCTGCCCCAAAATGTATCTGGAAGTAAACGTTCTTCCGACAATCAGACAGCGCTCTGCCATAGGCAGGAAACGGTTTTGCCTCTGCGGACGCCATGTCAAAATAATTGACGCCGTTTTCCACCGCAAATCGAATCGTTTCCTCGATTTCCGCCTCGCCTGACGCCTGGATCGCGCTTGTGCCGATCCCTATGATACTGATTTTCTCCCCGCCATGGGGAAGTACACGGTACTCCATAGTTTTCTCCTCCGTTTCTCATTTCTCCCGTGACATAGAATAGAATTGTCTTACTTTCCTTCTTATGTATGCTTCAAATGAGATCTACACACGCATGTATTGTTATCTCCATGAGCATCATCATACCACAATACATTGAAAACTCTTCCTGTCATGTAACCATAAAGTCTATGGTTACCGGTTACTCTCAAAGAGATCAACGACTCTGCTTCTATATATCTCGCTGCTAATCTATCTTGCGCAACCTTATTCAAATCATCCAAATTTAACGAATGGTTCTGCTTCTTGCTATGAATTAATATTTCCTTCCAGGTTTGCGTTTCCAATGCCTTTAATCGTGGAAATATCTCTGTCCAAAATGTTTCTCCAATATG
>CANRMH010000029.1 GCA_947631695.1 uncultured Lachnospiraceae bacterium
CTTTGATGTCAATATCGGCCTGGTGAGCTATGAGGCGCCCGCGCTGGAGAGCGTCAGCGCCTACCCGGCTTCCGTGGAACTTGCGTTCAGTAAATATATGCAGACCGATACTCTTACAGAGAAAGCGATTGCAGTGAAGCAGGGCGGGAAAGATGTCGCCGGACGTCTGGTGTTGAAGAACGAGGAGGTAAATCCGCAGAACGAGAAGGAAACCTTTGCGTCGAAAGTCTGGTTCGTTCCGTCTCAGCCGCTGAAGACAGGAGACACCGTCACAGTGACCGTCGGCGAGGCGGCATGCAGCTATGCGGGTGTTTCGTTTGAGAAAGAAGCCACATCCAGCGTGAAGGTCGTGGAGAAGCCGGAATCCATGACAGCGGACGCCGAACTCTCCCTGAAATATGAGGAAAGCGGAACCGTCTCGGTGAAAGCGGCTCCCGGCAGCGCCGCTGCAGGGCGAAAGATAACAGTGAAAAATCTGGCTCCGGCTCTTATGACCGTCAAGGAGAAAGAGGTGACGCTGGATCAGGGCGGCGAGGCTGTCGTACATGTCCAGGCGGAGCTTCCGGGAAAGGGAACCGTGTCCTTCAGGATGGACGGGACAGAACTCGAGGCGGAGACGGCGGTATCCATTGCCGCGCCCATTGCCGGGGATGATCCGGGAAAAGAGCCTGCAAAACCGATGAATTTTGTGGATGTAAAAGACGGAGACTGGTTCTATGAATACGTTACCTTCGTTTACAAGCGTGGGATCATGACAGGACTCAACGACACCCAATTCGGTCCGGCAGAGAATCTGAGCCGGGGTCAGTTTGCAACAATCCTATGGAGGATGGCCGGAGAACCGAAAGCGAATTACACGGCGAAATTTCCGGATGTGCCGAACAACAGTAACCTGTTCTACCTGGATGCAGTTATGTGGGCGAGCAGCGACGGAGTTGGCGTCATCACCGGTTACACTGAAGGAAGCATGAAGGGAACTTTCGGACCGGGGGATTTTATCACCCGGGAGCAGGTGGCGACAATGTTGTACCGATATGCGGGCGTAAAAGGTTATTCGACATCCGGGAGAGCTGATCTGGCATCCTTCCCTGATGTTCAGAAGTTGAGCAGCTTTGCAACGGACGCAATGAAATGGGCGGTCGACGCAGGTCTCATCACTGGTGATGGGGGAAATCTTAACCCGCAGGGGGTTGCCTCACGGGCAGTTTGTGCAACAATGATTCAGAGATTTTTAATAAATTATAGCAAGTAACACGAATGGGAAGCGCCTGCTGAAGAAATTCGGCGGGCGCTTCCATGTAAAAGGCAAAAGCTTGTTTATGCAAAATATCTTGACAAGATGCTTACATAAGCTCTGCAATCCTTTATTGACATTTGGAAATATTATACTTATAATGTACAGGAAAATCTGATATTTATTTAGCTGGGAGAATGTTTATGCGTGTGATTGCCGGGAGCGCAAGGCGCCTGCAGTTAAAAACGGTGGAAGGGAAAAACACCCGTCCGACAACAGACCGGATCAAGGAGACTCTGTTTAATATGATTGCTTCCGACATGCCGGGATGCCGCTTTTTGGATCTCTTTGCGGGGAGCGGGGCAATCGGCATTGAAGCGCTGAGCCGCGGAGCATCAGAAGCCGTATTTGTAGAGCGCAGTCCAAAAGCGATGTCAGTTATCCGGGAGAATCTCAAATACACGAAGCTGGATCCGAAGGCGGACACTATGCTGTGCGATTTCAGAAAAGCGCTTGTACGGCTGGACGGCCGGCGAAGTTTTGATTATATATTTTTGGATCCTCCATACAACAAAATGATCGAGAAGGAAGTTTTGGAGTATATTTCAAATTCCGGCCTTCTCAGCAGGAAAGGCACTGTCATCGTGGAGGCGTCCATCGGGACGAAGTTTGACTATGCGGAAACGATGGGGTATTCCGTGATCAGAGAGAAAAAATACAAGACGAATCAACATGTGTTTCTCCGGCTCACAGGAGAGGAAGAAGTATGATAAGAGCTGTTTACCCGGGAAGTTTTGATCCTGTCACATTCGGACATCTGGATGTGATAGGCCGTTCTGCAAAGCTGGCGGATGAATTAATTGTCGGCGTGCTGAATAATAATGCAAAAATGCCGTTGTTTTCCGCGGGAGAACGTGTTAAAATGTTAGTTGAAGCGACAAAAGGGATGCAGAATGTCAGAGTGATTCCTTTTGAAGGTCTTCTGGTGGATTTTGCAAGGAAAGTTGACGCAAGAATGATCATAAGGGGGCTGCGCGCCATCACGGATTTTGAATATGAGCTTCAGATGGCTCAGACGAATCACAAGATGGACGGCGGGCTGGAAACGGTCTTCCTGACGACGAGTCTGGAATATTCTTATTTGAGTTCCACCACCGTCAAGGAGGTCGCCGCCTTTGGGGGAGATATCACTCAGTTTGTTCCGCAGTTTGTTGCGGAAAAGATGCGGGAAAAATTCGCCCGGATCCATTTATCGGACGGAAATAAATAAGGTGAAGTATAAATAATAAACAAAGGAGAGTGTAAATTATGAGCAGCCGTATTGAACAGATTATTGATGAAATCGAGGAGTACATTGATTCCTGCAAGTTTCAGCTGTTATCCACGACGCAGATCGTGGTGAATAAGGATCAGCTGGATGAATTGCTCCGTGAACTTCGGATGAAGACGCCGGATGAGATCAAGCGTTACCAGAAGATTATCGCGAACAAGGACGCGATCCTGGCGGACGCGCAGGCAAAGGCGGAGAGTATGCTTGAGGAAGCGCAGATCCAGACAACCGAGCTTGTGAGCGAGCATGAGATCATGCAGCAGGCGTATGCGCAGGCGAACGCGATCGTGACAGCGGCTACAGAGCAGGCGCAGCAGATTCTGGATAACGCAACCAGCGACGCAAACGATATCAGGATCGGAGCGATGCAGTACACGGACGATCTGCTCGCCAACGCTGAGAATCTGATCGGACATACGCTTGAAACCTATACCTCGAAATATGACGGACTGGTAAATTCCCTGCAGGAATGTTATGATATGGTGCGCAACAATCGAGCGGAACTTGAGATTCCGGAACAATCATCGAGAGGTCTGGAAGCGGAATACGGAAGCGGAAACGAGTACGGGGACGACACGCTGGATGACTAGTTCCCTCTGCCCTACAGCGGGAATCCGCACTGCAGATATACATATGCGATCAGGCTGGTTACCAACATGGTGACCAGCTTTTCTGTTATGTAAGGCAGGAGTTTCAGCCCTGAATTCTGTATCATGCAGTTGGTCTGGGCGGCCGCGCAGAACCCGCCAAACGAGGCGAGGGAGAGAATGCACGCCCAGCGGACCCCGAAAGGGAAACTCAGTCTGCTGACAGCCGAAATCCCGTTGGTAATTTCCAGCGAGGACAGGAGAACAGTGAAAAACGCATGCCGGGGAAAGAAGAGAGAAGCCAGCTGAATGGCGATGGAAAAGAGCATGATATAGCCCCCGACTTTGATGATTGCCTCAAAGCTGTTCATCATGCAGTCGTCCAGCAGCTGAAAGGAAAACAGCTTTTTTGCACCTCCCTGGATTTCTGCCTGCCCTTTTTGGCCTGCAAATTTTTCTTTTCTTGCGTAATACATACGGAACAGAAAACTGCAGAGAGCGGGAGACAGAAAAAGGATTGCTATTGTGGGCGCCAGCGCGCTCTCCCTCTGCAGATTCTGCCATACGATAAAGCTGATCACAAACATGGGGCTGGTATTATTGCAGAACGACAGAAGATAGTTTCCTTCCGCGATCGATATGCGTCCCGACCGGACCAGATCCGCGGTTGTTTTTGCCCCCATGGGATATCCGCAGAGGAATCCGGTCAGGATGGCGAACGAGCCGCAGGGAGATACGCTGAAAATTTTTTGCAGAAGCGGCCCCGTATATCTGGAGATATAGTTGATGGCGTTGGTGTGGATCATCAGGTTTGAGAAGATCATAAACGGAAGCAGCGAGGGAAGCACGTTCTGATACCATAGGACAAGCCCGCCTGCCGCTCCGCGGAATACGGGTTCCGGACATAAAAGCATAAGAACAAATAAAAAAACGATCAGAAACGCGGATAAGCGAGATTTCATAGCAACCAGCCCATGTATTTCGTTTTCCGTTTATTTTATGGAGCGAATCTTTTTTTTATGCGCGCTCTGTCCTGCCGCCGGATATGTATTTGGTTATATCGCGGTGGAAAAAATGCATATAGTGATAGAAAAACAGCAATAAAAAGGAATGCTTTTCTATGCGGGATCATCTTGAAAGGTGGGTTTTATGTGCGGCGCTCGCCGCTTTTTTGTCCGTTCTTTTTATTCATTATCTGTATCAGGCGGGGATCCGCAACCGCATTGAGAGAACGACTGTTGAGGACGCCGAATACCGGAGAGAGTTTTTTTCTGAGGATATGCTGAAAAATGAGGGGAATCTGTCGAAACAGTGCCGCTCTTTTCTGCGCCGAGTACAAGAAGACAGCCGGTATTTCCCCGTTCCGGAATCTACTGTCGACGGTCGCCTCACGGTTTCCTATGTGGACTCCTGGATGGGGGAGAGGAATTATAAGGGAAGCAGCGTGCATGAGGGGACGGATATCATGGCGGGTGTAAACGAAAGGGGACGCTATCCGATCATCAGTATTTCAGACGGCGTCGTGACCAGGCTGGGCTGGCTGGAAAAGGGAGGATACCGTGTAGGGATTACGTCGCCGCAGGGAATCTATTTCTATTACGCGCATCTGGAATCCTACGCGGATATCCATGAGGGGGATGAGATCCGCGCGGGACAGCTCCTCGGATTTATGGGGGATTCCGGGTACGGCAGGGAGGGGACGATCGGGCAGTTCGACGTGCATTTACATCTCGGGATCTACTCGTGGGACAGCGGAAGGGAGGTCAGCGTAAATCCATATCATGTGCTTCGCATGCTGGAACACAAAAAGTTAAAATATGACTATTCTTAATAAGGGAAAGTATGCTATACTAATCATAATGTGTGTATTGAATTGAGGAGCCGGAGGAACGGGAATGAAGCTGCCTGCCGCATTTGAGGATAAGATGAAACTTCTCCTCGGGGAAGAATATGATGACTACGTTGCGTGCTTTGAAGAACCCAGATATTATGGACTGCGGGTAAATACCGCCAAGATCTCGACGGAAGAATTCCGGAAGATATGTCCCTTTTCGATCCGGCCGATTTCCTGGATCGAAAACGGATTTTATTACGACGGGGAGAACGAGACTCCCTCCCGACATCCGTATTATTTTGCGGGGCTGTACTATCTTCAGGAACCAAGCGCCATGACTCCCGCGAACCGTCTTCCCGTGGAGCCGGGCGATAAGGTGCTGGATCTGTGCGCGGCGCCGGGCGGAAAGGCGACCGAGCTGGGCGCCAGACTTTGCGGGACCGGAATGCTGGCCGCCAACGACATCAGCGTCTCTCGCGCGCGAGGACTGCTGAAAAATCTCGAGGTGTTCGGGATTGGGAACGCGCTGGTATTGAGCGAGGAGCCGGGAAAGCTCTCACAGCATTTTCCGGAATATTTTGATAAGGTTCTGATCGACGCTCCCTGCTCCGGGGAGGGAATGTTTCGGAAGGACAGAAGAATGATAAAGGCATGGGAAGAGCATGGCCCGGAATTTTTCAGCAAAATACAGAGGGGGATCATACTGCAGGCCGCAAAACTGCTGAAGCCGGGAGGAATGCTCCTTTATTCCACCTGTACCTTTGACGGGAGAGAGAACGAGGGGACGATCGGGTATCTGTTGGACAATTATCCTGAGTTTACCCTGGAGGAGATCCGGCCGTGGGAGGGATTTGTGCCGGGGATTCCCGAAATGAGCGGGAACGTCTGCCCACAGATGGAGAGAACCGTCCGTATTTTCCCGCACAGGATGCATGGAGAAGGACATTTCCTGGCCCTTTTGAGAAAGGGAGACGGCTTTGCAGAGGCCAAGCGCGCATGCGGGGAAAGGACTGCGGGCGGAAGGCTTCCAAAGCTCCCGCATGAGCTGGAAGATTTCTGGAAAGACATAGATTTCAGGCTGGATCCGGGGCGCCTGGACATCCGCGGGGAAAGAGTGTTCTATATGCCGGAAGAACTTCCGGATATGCGGGGAATCCGTCTTCTGCGCGCCGGCCTCTTTCTGGGAGAATTAAAGAAAAAAAGATTTGAGCCGAGTCAGGCTCTTGCTATGTACCTGAAAAAGGAACAGTACCGTTTCTGCATCGACCTCAGGGCGTCGGACGAGCGCGTGGTCAGATATCTGAAGGGAGAGACGCTGGACGTGAGCGACGCCGCAGGAACAAAGGAAAAAGGGTGGAGGCTGTTCTGTGTGGACGGTTATCCCCTCGGTTGGGGAAGACTGGCGGACGGCAGCCTGAAGAATAAATATCTGCCCGGCTGGAGATGGATAGGATGAAAAAAATGGACATGCTGGAAAATATAGACGCCGTGATCTTCGACCTTGACGGAAGCCTGATCGATTCCATGTGGATCTGGCCGGCGGTCGACGAAGAATTTTTGGCAAAATATCATTTGACGCCTCCCGATTGCTTTCAGGAGGCCATGGAAGGAAAAAGCTATACTGAGACGGCCCGGCTGTTTCTTGAACTCTTTCCGGAACTGGATTCCACCGTGGAGGCAATCATGCAGGAGTGGACGGACATGACATATGAGCTGTACACGACGCAGGTCGGCCTGAAGGAAGGGGCTTATGATTTCATCCGGAAACTTCACAGGCAGGGCGTGAAACTGGGGATCGCCACAAGCAATACGCGCGAGGTGGTGGAGGCGGCTCTTGATGCCCTGGAAATCTCGCAGTTTTTTGATTCCGTTCATACGGCGTGCGAGGTCGCCGCGGGAAAGCCCTCGCCGGACGTCTACCTGCTCGTGGCGGAGGAACTAGGGGCCGATCCTTCGAGATGTCTGGTATTCGAGGATGTGCCGATGGGAATTCTGGCGGGAAAAAATGCCGGAATGAAGGTGTGCGGAGTGGACGATGAATTTTCCAGACCACAGGAGGCCAGGAAAAAGGAACTTGCGGACTACTATATACAAAGTTATTCGGACATTGAAAACGCATTGTATGAGGTGCTGAAATGACGCGGGGATTTTTGCCGATATGCAGGCGGGACATGGAAGAGCGCGGATGGGATCAGGTGGACTTTGTCTATGTATCCGGGGACGCCTATGTGGATCATCCCTCTTTCGGCCCCGCGGTCATTACCAGACATCTGGAAGCGCACGGATATAAAGTGGGGATCATTGCGCAGCCCGACTGGAAGACAAGGGAAAGCGTCATGGAATTTGGAGAGCCGAGGCTTGCGTTCCTGGTGTCGGCGGGAAATATGGACTCAATGGTAAATCATTATTCCGTTTCAAAGAAAAGGCGAAGGACCGACGCGTACACTCCCGGCGGCGTCATGGGCAAAAGACCGGACTACGCAGCGGTCGTCTATTCCAACCTTATCCGCCAGGTTTATAAACATACTCCGATTATCCTGGGCGGGATCGAGGCGAGCCTGAGGCGTCTGGCCCATTATGATTACTGGTCCGATCAGCTGAAGCGGTCGGTTTTGCTGGACGGCGGCGCAGACCTGATCTCGTACGGTATGGGAGAACGCTCCATTCTTGAGATTGCGGAGGCCCTGGACAGCGGCATCGCAGTGGAGGATCTTACGTTTATCCGGGGAACCGTCTGCAAGGTCAGGGATCCCGGGTGCGCGTACGGAGCGGTGACACTGCCCTCCTACGAGGAACTGAGAGAGGACAGGAAAAATTACGCGAAAAGCTTTTATATCCAGTACTGCAACACGGATCCCTTTACCGCAAGGCCTCTGCTGGAGCCATATTCCAGGCATGTCTATCTGCTGCAGAATCCCCCTGCCCGTCCGCTTGACCAGGCGGAGATGGATCAGATATACGGATATCCGTATCAGAGGGCCTGCCATCCTGTCTACGAGAGGCAGGGAGGGATTCCCGCCACCCGCGAGGTGAAGTTCAGCCTTATCAGCAGCAGGGGATGTTTCGGCGGCTGTAATTTCTGCGCGCTTACTTTCCATCAGGGGAGGATCGTGCAGACCAGAAGCCACGAATCACTCCTGGACGAGGCAAAGAAACTGACGAGAGAAAAAGATTTTAAGGGCTATATCCACGACGTCGGCGGACCGACTGCGAATTTCAGACAGCCTTCCTGCGCCAGGCAGCTCAGGCACGGAGTCTGCAGGGAAAAACAGTGTCTTTTTCCGAAACCGTGTGAGAACCTCCTTGCCGACCACAGCGATTATGTCGGCCTGCTCCGAAAACTCAGGGACATTCCGGGAGTCAGGAAGGTGTTTATCCGTTCCGGGATCCGCTTTGACTATGTGCTTGCGGACAAAGACGATACGTTCCTGCGGGAATTGTGCGAGCATCATGTGAGCGGCCAGCTGAAGGTCGCGCCGGAACATGTATCGGACGCCGTGCTGGACAAGATGGGGAAACCCCGGCACAGCGTATATCAGGCGTTTGTGAAAAAATTCGGTGAGGTCAACCGGCAGCTCGGAAAGGAACAGTATCTGATCCCCTACCTGATGTCCTCCCATCCGGGTTCCACCCTGAGGGATGCGGTGAAACTCGCGGAGTATCTGAGGGATCTCGGCTATATGCCGGAACAGGTGCAGGATTTTTATCCTACGCCATCGACGCTTTCCACCTGCATGTACTATACCGGGCTGGATCCGAGAACGATGCAGCCGGTCTATGTTCCCAGAAATCCGCACGAGAAAGCGATGCAGAGAGCGCTCCTTCAATATCGGGATCCAAAGAACTATAAACTGGTTCTGGAAGCGCTGCGCAGGGCGGGACGGACGGATCTGGTGGGGTACGGGCCGCGGTGCCTGATCCGCCCTGAAAAATCCCGGACAGGTTCGGACGAAGAAAATTCTGCGCATAAACATAAAAAGAAAAAAATACGGAATGTTCATAGAAAACAAAAATGACGGAAACGGGGTGGTGATGTGAGGGTTGCCGTGATCACAGGGGCTTCCTCCGGACTCGGAAAGGAATTTGCGATACAGATTTCGCAGCGCCTGAGACGTCTGGACGCAGTGTGGCTGATCGCAAGAAATACGGAAAAGCTGGAACAGGTCGGGAAGGAGATTCAGAGGAACCGAAAACTGCCTGTTGAGATATTCGGACTGGATCTGTGCAGGAAGAGCAGTTTTCGGAAATTGGAAATGAAACTTGACAGGGACAGGCCTGATATCAGGGTCCTGGTCAACGCTGCCGGATTTGGAAAATACGGGTGCGTGGGGAATATACCGGCGTCGGTTCAGGAGAAGATGATCCGGCTGAACTGCACGGCCCTGACGAAAATGACGGCCATGTGCCTGCCGTATTGCTCAAAGGGAAGCAGGATCATTCAGATGGCGTCCGCAGCGGCGTTTGCGCCGCAGCCCGGTTTCGCCGTTTATTCAGCGACCAAATCTTATGTGCTTTCCCTGTCCGAAGCGCTTGACAGGGAAGTGCGCGGCCGCGGGATCTCCGTGACGGCGGTCTGCCCGGGGCCGGTGGACACCGATTTTTTCAAGACGGCGGGAACTTTTTGCTCTCCGGCGAGAAAAAGATTCATGGCGCGGCCTGAACCGGTGGTCAGGCAGGCGCTTGCAGATGCGGGAAAGAGAAAAAACCTTTCCGTTTACGGAACGGCGATGAAAAGCGTAAAAATCGCCGCCCGCTTTTTGCCGCATAAGCTCACCGCAAACATCATGTGGATGATGAACAAACAAAACGCTCAGACGTCAAACAGAGGAAAAGAAGGGAAAGACTATGAAGATAGAAAAAGGAACTCCGGGATACATTAAACGACAGAAGACCAGGCTGCTGATCCAGACAGCCATCAGTTTTGGGATCGTCATAGCAATCCTGGTGTTCGGATATCTGCAGACCGGCACAAAGCTGAATCTGTTCACAGTTGTAGCGATTCTCGGCTGCCTTCCCGCTTCCCGCATTCTGGTGGAGTGGATCGCGATTGCGCCGCACAGTACGGTGGATGCAGAGAAGGCCGACGAAATCAGCAGGAAAGCTCCGAATCTCACTGCGGCATACGATCTGGTGATCACCAGCAGGGAAAAGATCATGCCGGTGGACGCAGTCGTGATCTCCGGACATACCGTGTGCGGATATACAAAGGCGAAAAAGGCGGACCCGGAGAAGACAGCGGCTCATATCAGGCAGATTCTCGCGGAGAACGAAATCACAAAGATCACCGTAAAGATCTTTTCGGATTATACTGCGTTTCTTGCCAGAGCCGAGGGCATGAACAGCATTGCCGAGGTGGAACGCGCGGACAGCAGGCAAAAAGAAGAAAAAATACGGCGTATCATTTTGAATATTTCCATGTAAAGCCGTTTGTCGTAAGGAAATCCGGAGATAAGGTGACAGAATGAGAGAACTGATCATTCAAGAGAACGAAGCGGGACAGCGCCTGGATAAATTTCTCGGGAAATATCTGAGCCGGGCTCCGGTAAGCTTCATCTACAGGATGCTGCGAAAAAAGAACATCGTTTTAAACGGGAAGAAAGCCGGAGGCGGCGAGAAAATTTCTGCGGGTGATTCCGTCAAACTGTTCCTGGCGGATGAAACGATTGAAAAATTTTCGGCCGCGCAGCGCCGGAAGGCGTCGGCCCGTTTGGATATCATATATGAGGACTCGCACGTTCTCCTGATAAACAAACCTGCCGGAATGTTGTCGCAAAAGGCAAAGCCGAGGGATGATTCTCTGACCGAGTACCTGGAAAGCTATCTGGTGGATTCCGGACAGCTTAAAGCCGAAGATCTTCGCGCGTTTCACCCGTCGGTCTGCAACCGCCTGGACCGCAATACCAGCGGTATCGTTACGGCGGGGAAAAGTCTGGCGGGACTGCAGGAGATGGGGGAACTTTTCCGGAACAGAAAGATGCGGAAATATTACCGCTGCATTGTGTCGGGAGAGATTCGGGAAAAGCAGTACGTGCGCGGATATCTGACGAAGGATAATGAAAAAAATCAGGTGAGGATCACCACGTACAAGAGAGAGGGAAGCCTTCCGATCGAGACGGAGTATACGCCTCTTACTGTGATGAGAGGCACTACTCTTCTGGAAGTTCATCTGATCACAGGGCGGACGCATCAGATCCGGGCGCATCTGTCGTCCTGCGGACATCCCATTATCGGCGACGGCAAATACGGCGATTCTGACAGAAACCGGTATTACCGTGAAAAGTACGGCCTGGCGCATCAGCTGCTTCATGCATACCGGCTGGAATTTCCGGAGACAGCCGGAATTCTCGCCCATCTTTCCGGCCGGGAATTCTGCGCGCCCTTGCCGGATTTATTTCACAGGATTATGGAAGGGGAGAGCATACATGGGAACATGGAACAGCAGAGGACTTCGCGGTTCAACGCTGGAAGATTTCGTAAACCGGACAAACGAGTGGTATCTGGAACGGGGACTTGCCCTCATTCAGAAGATCCCGACTCCGATCACGCCGGTCAATATCGATAAGGAACACCGGCATATCACGCTTGCCTATTTTGAGCAGAAAAGCACGGTGGACTACATCGGGGCGGTGCAGGGGATCCCGGTATGCTTTGACGCGAAGGAATGCAGCTCGGATACTTTTCCTCTGCAAAATGTCCATGAACACCAGGTGGTTTTCATGGAAAATTTCGAGAAACAGGGGGGAATTGCCTTTTTACTGATTTACTTTACCTCCCGAAATGTGGTATATTATATGCGTTTTGATGAAATAAAACGGTTCTGGAACCGGGCGATGGAGGGCGGAAGGAAAAGCTTCCGCGCGGAGGAACTCGATCCTTCTTTTTTCAAGGAGATCAGGCAGGGATATCTGATCCCCTATCTGGATCTGATCAGCCAGGATCTGGAACTGAGGGATGAACTTGACAATGCATAGGAAAATACGTATAATTCAATAAAGTTTTAACGGTTTAATATGATAAAGCAATCAGGAGGATGTATGAAAAAATTACTGCATACGCCCGAGGGCGTTCGGGATATCTATAATATGGAGTGCAGCAAAAAGCTTGCGCTGGAACATCGCCTGCACAAGGTGCTCAGTCTGTACGGATACCATGATATCCAGACCCCGACCTTTGAATTTTTTGATGTGTTCCGAAAGGAGATCGGAACGACTCCTTCCAGAGAACTATATAAATTTTTTGACAAAGAGGGAAATACCCTTGTACTCAGGCCGGACATCACTCCGTCCGTCGCGCGTGCGGCGGCTACTCTGTTCGCCGACGAAAAACTTCCTATCCGCCTGTGTTACACGGGAAATACTTTTGTGAATCATTCCAGTTACCAGGGAAGGCTTAAGGAGAATACGCAGATGGGAGCCGAGCTGATCGGAGAGGATTCCGTGGAAGCGGATGCCGAAATGCTCGCCATGGTGACGGATTGTTTTACGGCCGCGGGCATCCGGGATTTTCAGCTGAACGTGGGCAACGCGGATTTTTTCCAATCTCTGATTGAGGACGCGTCGCTGGACGAGGACGGGGAGGAACGCGTCCGCGAGCTGATCAACAACCGGAATTATTTTGGCGTGGAGGAATTTCTGGACGGTATCCATGCAAGGAGAAGCTCAAAGGAGGCTTTCATCGCGCTGGGGGATCTGTACGGCGGTGTGGAAGTCCTCGCAAAGGCAAAGAATATCGCTCCGAATTCCAGGGCAATACGGGCTTTGAGAAGGCTGGAAATGATCTACGATATCCTGAAAGTCTACGGGATGGAGGAGTATATTAATTTCGACCTCAGCATGAGCGGCCTCTACGGATATTATACGGGAATTATTTTCAGGGGCTATACGTTTGGCACCGGGGACGCCGTTGTAAAAGGCGGGCGGTATGACCACCTGCTCGAAAAATTCGGGAAGCAGTCTCCTTCGATCGGCTTCGCGCTGGTGATCGACGAACTGATGAACGCTTTGAGCCGGCAGAAGGTAAAGATTACCGACGTGCAAAAGAATATGCTGATCATCTATGACGGCAGCCGGCAGAAGGAGGCGATCCGCTTTGCGGGCCAGCTCCGCAAAAAGGACAGCAATACGGAACTGATGCGGCGCGACGCGGGGAAATCCCTGGAGGAATACATACGCTACGGAAAAGAATACAGCGCGGCCAGCATGCTTTATCTGCAGGAGGACGGAAGGATCATGATGATCGATCCGCTCACCGAAGAGAAAAAATATATCCGGCCGGAAGAATAGGAGTATAGTATGAGATATCTGACATTTGCGCTCGGAAAAGGACGCCTTGCGAACCAGACGCTCGCTCTGTTTGAAAAAATCGGAATCACCTGCGAGGAGATGAAGGAGGAAGAGTCGAGGAAACTGATCTTTGTAAACGAGGAACAGAAACTTCGCTTTTTTCTGTCGAAAGGCCCGGATGTACCCACCTACGTGGAGTACGGGGCGGCGGACGTCGGCGTTGTCGGCAAGGATACGATCCTTGAAGAAGGGCGGAAGGTACACGAAGTGCTGGATCTGGGATATGGAAAATGCCGGATGTGCGTCTGCGGGCCTGAAAGCGCGAAGCCGCTGCTCCAGCATCATGAGCTGATCCGGGTGGCAACGAAATATCCCGCGATCGCCAAGGATTATTTCTTCAATACCAAGCATCAGACAGTGGAGATCATCAAGCTGAACGGCTCGATCGAACTCGCTCCCATCGTGGGGCTGTCCGAGGTCATCGTGGATATCGTGGAGACGGGATCCACGCTTCGGGAGAACGGGCTGCAGATCCTGGAGGAGGTCTGTCCTCTGTCCGCCCGGATGATCGTGAATCCGGTCAGCATGAGGATGGAGAGCGAGAGAATTAAAGATCTGATTTACCGGCTGCGAGCGGTGATTTAGGAGGCGATACAGATGAGAATACAGCGATTGGATCAAACTTCAAAAAAGAATTTACTTGAGGACCTGCTGAGGCGGAGTCCCAATCAATATACACAGTACGAGGAAGGAGTGGCTCAGATCCTGTCCAAAGTCAGGGCGGAAGGGGACGCCGCGCTTTTCGAGTTCACAAAGCGATTTGACGGCGCAGAGATCCATGCGGGGAACATCCTGGTTACGGAGGAGGAAATTGAGCGGGCCTATCGGGAAGCGGGTCCCGACTTCCTTGCCATCATCCGAAAGGCGTTGGCCAACATCCGCGAGTATCACGAAAAACAGCGCCGGTACGGCTGGTTTGACACGAAAGCGGACGGGACGATTCTGGGGCAGAAGGTGACTCCGCTGCGGCGGGTCGGTGTTTATGTGCCGGGAGGGAAAGCCGCTTATCCGTCCTCGGTGCTGATGAACATTGTCCCCGCGAAAGTGGCGGGCGTGGAGGAGATCATCATGGTAACTCCGCCCGGAAAGGACGGAAAAGTGAATCCCTATACTTTGACAGCCGCCTGCGAGGCGGGCGCCACGGCCATTTATAAAGCAGGAGGCGCTCAGGCTGTCGGCGCGCTGGCATATGGAACAGAGAGCATTCCCAAAGTGGATAAGATCGTCGGCCCTGGAAATATCTATGTGGCTCTGGCGAAAAAAGCCGTGTACGGCCATGTGAGCATCGACGCCATCGCAGGACCCAGCGAGATCCTCGTCCTCGCGGACGAGACGGCAAATCCGAGGTATGTAGCGGCGGATCTGCTTTCACAGGCGGAGCATGACGAACTCGCCTCCGCGATCCTGGTTACGACCAGCGCAGAACTTGCACGGAAAGTATCGGAGCAGGCGGATCGATTTGCCGATGAACTTTCCCGGAGCGAGATCATCAAAAAGTCGCTGGAACAGTATGGATATATCCTGGTTGCCGATACGCTGGAAGACGCGATTGACGCCGCCAATGAAATTGCCTCCGAACATCTTGAGATTATGACGAGGGATCCTTATCAGGTCATGACGAAAATACGAAACGCCGGTGCGATCTTTATCGGGGAGTATTCAAGCGAACCTCTCGGCGATTATTTCGCGGGGCCGAACCATGTGCTTCCCACGAATGGTACGGCGAAATTCTTTTCTCCGCTTTCCGTGGACGATTTTATCAAGAAGTCCAGTATTATCGGATATTCCAGGGAAGCGCTGGAAAAGATACACAGGGATATCGAAGCGTTCGCGGAGGCGGAACAGCTGACCGCGCACGCAAATTCTATAAAAGTACGCTTTGACGGCGGGGAGGGATCACTATGAGCAGAACAGCATCCTGTATAAGAAAAACAAAGGAGACTGATATTGCGGTAAGCATAAATCTGGACGGCTCCGGGAGAGGCGAGATACGGACAGGGATCGGCTTTTTTGACCACATGCTGGAGGGATTTGCCCGCCACGGACTATTTGATCTTGACGTAAAAGCGAATGGCGACCTGGAGGTAGACTGCCATCACACGGTGGAAGATACCGGGATTCTCCTGGGAACGGCGATCGCGGAAGCGCTGGGAGACAAATCGGGAATCCGCAGATATGGGAATTTCCTTCTTCCAATGGATGAGACTCTGATTTTGTGCGCGGTCGATCTGTCAGGAAGACCCTACCTGAATTTTGACGCGCCGTTTACAGTGGACAGGATCGGCGGGCTGGACAGCGAGATGATACGGGAGTTCTTCTATGCCGTGTCATATGCCGGAAAGATGAACCTTCATCTGAAAGTGCTGGACGGAGGCAACAGCCACCATATGGCGGAAGCCATGTTCAAGGCGTTCGCCAAAGCCCTTGCCATGGCCTGCAAAAAGGACGAA
>CANRMH010000030.1 GCA_947631695.1 uncultured Lachnospiraceae bacterium
AGAGTGTACGATTGCCGCGTCCATGATCTCCTTAACCTCCGCCACAGTCACCGCATGATCTTCCCTCTGCATAATGTCAATCCGGCTGTAGAGTGCCAGAATTCCCATCTCGTCCAGCTTATAGCCGTTTTCCTTCGCATAGGTCTGTCCGAACGTCACCAGTTCGTCGTTTACAAACACAGGAAGCTCCAGCGTGGATGTGAACTTCTTCTTGAAATCCGGATGCGCCGTAAATAACTTCTCCAAAGGCTTTCTCTGATCTTCCAGCACAAACAGAAGCTCTCCCGTCTTCTTCTCCATCAGCTGATTCAGCGTATTTACAGTTTTGGAATTTAACTTTCCGGCCTTCTCAATGATGATCGCCCCGCCTTTCAGTTTCTGAACAATATTCGCAAGCTCCTTTTTATTCAGCGACTCGCCGGTAACGATCGCTACCTTCCCCTGCTTCAGATTTCTCTGTTTCTGAATCGCCTTTACGATATCCACGGCAAGAACCGTCTTTCCGGAGCCTTTCTGCCCTACGACCAGAATATTGCCGGTCCGGGAGGTTCCCTTTCTCTTCGCTCTCCTGTCGTTGTCCAGTACTTCCACGATCTGTTCGCTCATCCCCCTGACCGGGACAAAATAGGAAAACAACTTCTTCTGCTCCTCCGTCAGACCTGCCTTCAAGCCGATCTCACTGGTCGCGCTCAGATCATACCGTCCGGTGACAACGAATCCCGTATCAAACGGAACGCCACTTTTTCCTTTCTTTATGCGTTTTTGTATTTCTTCTTCCGTAGGTTCCTCAATCTCCAGCTCAAGTTCTTCCAGCAAATCTCCGGGCTTTCTCTTTTCCTCGCCCTCGTCTGCATCCCCGGCGTCCGCTTTCTCCGCGTCTTCCGCGTCTTCCATTTCCTCGGCATCTTCCGTTTCTTCCACGTCCTCTACATCCTCCGCGTCTTCTGCTTCTTCCGCGGCCTCCGCATCCTCCGCGTCTTCCGTTTCCTCTGCGTCTTCCTCTGTTTTTACTTCCGTCTCGTCTGTTTCCTCGATATCTTCCTCTGTTTTTACTTCTGTCTCGTCTGTTTCCTCGATATCTTCCTCCACAAAATCTTCTTCTGCTTCGTCGTCCTCACCCATATCCGGGAAATCGTATTCCGCTTCCGGAATCATGCCGTCTTCCTCGTCCAGAATTTCAGAGAATTCCCTGCCTTCTGCAAGGCGTTCCAACCTCTGAGTCTCCTCGTCGTCCGAATCATTCGCAAGCTTTTCCAATCTTCTTGCTTCTTCCTGCTTTTTCTCGTCGCGTTTCCTCGCGGCCTCTATGGCGTCCGCATTGGCCTTCTGCGTCTCTTCCCACTCCCTCAGGATTTCGTCGATCTTCATCTTGCCGGTGATCCGAAGATCTTCCTCCGTTCGCCTTGCCTTTCTGTCCTCTATATTGATCCCGCTTGCCAGAGCAACGCCGTTCGCCAGAGCTTCCTCCAGGGTAGTACCCTTGACTGACTGCCTGATCGCCGACTCGCTGCGGACAACCCTGTCCGTCTCTTCCTCATCGCCGCCGACCTCCGGTTCGGCGTCCTTAACCGGTTCCGAAATATCATCCTCTTTTCCGTCCTGCTCCCGCACTTCGAAATCTACATCTTCTTCCTGTTTCTTACCGCCAGAAGAAGCGTCCAGATCCTCGCGGTTCCACGCGGAATCGCTCCTGTTCCTGCGGTTGTTGTATTTTTCCTGCTGCAGAGGAGTGAGCGGCTTGTACTTCATCTTCAGCTCCATCGCCTGATAAACGTACTTTCCTTCGCTGAACCACAGGATCAGATCGTCGCATTCCTCAAGACACTCCGCCGTCATCCCAGCTTCATGGTATAATTTAGCCAGTTCATACGCCCATTTTTCCACATACTCCGCTTTTTTAAATTCTTCGAGCGCCTCAATCTGCTCTTTGACCGGCGCTTGCTTCGCTCTCAAAATCCGGTACTTCAAAATATACTGATTCGGATCTTTCGGCGCAACCTTCACAAACTCCTCATAACAGTCGGAAGCATTGTCTATATCGCCGATCCGCAGCGACAGCGTTCCCAGGCGGTAAATTGTCTTCCTGCTGCCGGGCGAACGATCGTACGCGAGGAATAAAATGTCCGTACTCTTCTGATATTCCCCGTTGTATTCGTATATTTCGCTCACGCTGTTAAGCATGGAAGCATTTTTTACGCGGCGCCAGTCTATGGTGTCCGCAATCTCCATCGCTTTTTTGTACTGTCTTCTTTCAACGTACTCCAGCATTTGCTCTGTCTTTACCCGATATTCATATTTATCCAATATTCTCACCTCAACAATATACTTTGTTTTTGCACGTCCTCTGTCCTTTTACGGACACTTATTGTTCTTTTTAGTTTACCATAAGAATAAGTCAATGTCAAAATATAAAATAACAGCCATTATACTCGTCCTTCTGAATATAATGGCTGTCAGTTATTCAATTCTGTCATTTTTTTATTCTAAAATCGGAGGCTTCTTCCCGGTTCCGTTCCCTTAACCTTTTCTCCTTTATTTTTCTGTGGTATTCGCTCTTTTCAATATGTCTGCAAATGTGAACCTTTTTCCCCGGCTGTTTTCTCTCCGATCGCTCTTTTTCATTATATTTGCCGGTATCTCTTTTCTATCTATTCTGAAGGCTTACTCTGTGGGAACCTTCATCTGCCATACCACTGACATATTGGATTTCAAATTCTAAACTGTCCAACGGTTTCAGCCTCCTTCCTTTCCTGGATTCAATCTCCTTTTGTTTTGGATTGATTATATGATACCATCCGCGTTTTTATTTGTCAACACTTTTTGCAAATATTTTTTAAAGATTATAAATTTATTTTTTTGTATCTATAATTGTCTGAATTTTCTATCATTTAATGGCTCTAGTAGGATTTCCCCCAGTAAGCCATATGCTTTGCCGGCTTCCCGCACCAGATACATTGATCCGATATCATTTCCTCGTCCTCGATCAGACACCGGGTAGCGGCTCCTCCGGTGACGCTCTTCACTTCGCTTTCGCATTCCGGATCTCCACACCAGCATGCTTTCACAAACCCGCGGTTCTGAATGAATTTCTCTTTCATTTCCTCCATATTCACCGCTGTATCAATGTGATCATTCAGGAATTCCTCCGCCCTGTCATACATATCTTTCTGAATCGTCTCCAGTATGCCGCGCAGCCGTGCTGCGATCTCATCCAGAGATACCTCCGTCTTCTCCCGGGTATCGCGGCGCACAACCATAACCTGGTTCTTCTCGATATCCTTCGGTCCGATCTCGATGCGGACAGGGATCCCAAGCATCTCCTGCTCGGAGAATTTCCATCCGGGGCTCTTGTCGGAATCATCGATCTTCACCCTGTATCCTGCCTTTTTCAGTTCCTCCGTCAGAGCGTACGCCCGATCAAGAACTCCCTCCTTGTGCTGTGCGATCGGGATAACCCTGCATTCCACCGGAGCTACGTGCGGAGGCAGAACCAGCCCGCTGTCATCCCCGTGGACCATAATGAGCGCCCCGATGCTTCTCGTGGACAGTCCCCACGACGTCTCAAACACGCTGTGAAGCTGATTGTTTTTGTCCGCATACTTGATATCAAACGCATCCGGGAAACCGCTCCCGAAGAAATGGCTGGTAGCCGACTGGAGCGCCTTTCCGTCATGCATCAGCGCCTCTATCGTATAGGTGTCCTGCGCGCCGGCAAACTTCTCATGTTCCGCTTTTCTGCCGGACACGAACGGGATCGCCATGGTTTCCCTGTAAAAATCTTCATACACATGCCACATCTGGATCGTACGCGCTTCCGCCTCCTCGTAAGTCGCGTGTATGGTGTGTCCCTCCTGCCACAAAAATTCTCTCGAGCGAAGGAACGGCCTGGTCGTCTTCTCCCATCTCAGAACGGAATTCCACTGATTCCACACCTTCGGCAAATCCCGGTAGGACTGTACCGTTCTGGACCACAGATCGCAGAACAAAGTCTCGGATGTAGGGCGGATACACAATCTTTCCTGCAGTTCTTCCATCCCTCCGCGGGTAACCCACGCCACCTCCGGCGCAAACCCTTCGATGTGGTCTGCTTCCTTCTGCAAAAGAGCTTCCGGGATCAGCAGAGGCAGGCACACATTTTCCACTCCCGTCTCTTTAAAACGCCTGTCAAGATCCGCCTGGATAAATTCCCAGATCGCGTATCCGTTCGGCAGGTAGTTCAGGCATCCTTTTACGCTGGAGTAATCACATAATTCCGCTTCTCTCACAACATCCGTATACCATTGCGCAAAATCTTCGTCCCGCGACGTAATACTCTCTACCAGTTTCTTTTCCTTCGCCATCTTCCTCTTCTCCTTTTCTATCTTTCGGCTCCCTGCGGAGGGTTTGTCGTATAGGGAATTCTACTGGAAAAAGATACATTTGTCAAGCTGCGCGAAACCGTATCCGGTCTTCCGCCCCATATTATCATCTGCGCCGGACGGTCTGCTCTGTTTGACACCGGGCCGCGGGCTGTGTTTAAATAGAAAGCGATAAACGAAAAAATACCGGAGGCTGCCCATGAACGCACGAAATCTCAATATTCTATATGAAGACAATCATATCATCGTATACAATAAGCCGCACGGCCTGGCCACCCAGAGCAGGCGCGCAGGCGTTTTGGACGTTGAATCCCTGCTTCTGAATCATCTCAGCGCTTCCGGCGGTGCAAATTCCGCGTCTGCTTCCGGCGTCCCCTACCTGGCGGTTATCCACCGCCTTGACCAGCCCGTCGCCGGGATTCTTGTCTTTGCAAAGACGCCTGCCGCAGCCAGGGAACTGAACCGGCAGCTGCAGCAGAAGAAATTCGAGAAATACTATCGGGCCGAGGCCGAGGGGAGAATGCCCGCCGCGCAGGGGATCCTCGAGGACTACCTGATCAGGGACGGCCGGCTGAACATATCCAGAGTCTGCTCCAAAGACACGCCCGGCTCCAGGCTGGCAAGGCTGCATTACCGGGTACTCCGCGAGGAAGCATGTGGGGGAACTCCCCGCTCGCACCTCGAGATCCGCCTTGACACCGGCCGCCATCACCAGATCCGGGTCCAGCTCGCGCACGCGGGATGTCCGCTCGTGGGCGATACAAAGTACAATCCCTCCGCCTCATCGTCAGGGGAGCGCACGGAGCTGAAGCTGTGTGCATACAAGCTGTCCTTCCGGCATCCGGCGTCAAAAGAATGGTTGGAATTTGAAATTTAGAGGCGAAATAGAATCTCGCCCGCGAGATTCTCCGCCTGCGGCGGGTCGCGTCAGCGATATCTTCCTATCCGCCGCAATGCGATCCTGCGGAGCGCTTTTTGTCTTACAGAGAACGAAGTTTCCTGTAAAGCGAAAGAAAAGCCGCCACACCAGCTCAGTGTGACGGCTCATTCCATAGCCCTTATCATTTTTATGCCTCCGGCGCCTCAAATTCTTCATCCGCCAATGCTTCCTCGTACCTTTCCAGAATCAGCCTCTGGATTCTCTCTCTAGTCTCCGAATTGATCGGATGAGCAATATCCCTATATTCCCCATCCAGCGCCTTTTTGCTGGGCATCGCAATAAAAAGCCCTTTCTCTCCTTCGATTACTTTAATGTCATGTACCACAAACTCATCGTCCATAGTAATGGACACGACGGCTTTCAGCTTGCCCTCCTTTGATACTTTCCGTACCCGTACATCCGTAATCTGCATTCTTTTTCAGCCCCTTTCTGTTGCCGGTATGCTACAGTGCATACCTTTCGTTTTTCTCGACTACGATCTTCACTCCATTCTCGCCCACGTAGCGCGCATTTGCCCTTATTGTGTCGCGGCTTTCTACAATGCAGTTTTCAATATACGTATTATCTCCAAGATAAACGTCGTTCAGGATAATCGAGTTCTTAATCACGCAGTTATTCCCGACGAAAATTTTCTTGAACAGGATCGAGTTTTCCACCGTTCCGTTGATAATACAGCCGCTGGCGACCAGACTGTTTTTCACAGACGCACCCGGATTGTATTTTGCCGGAGGCAGGTCGCTGACCTTGGAGTAAATGCTTGGATGTCCCTTAAAAAAATCGTTTCTCACTTCCGGCCTCAGGAAATCCATATTCGTTTGATAATACGCGTCCACCGTGGAGATGTTGCTCCAGTAGCCTTTTATCTTATAACCGTATATCCGCTTCAGATTCTTATACCGGATCAGGATATCGGTTACAAAATCATACCTTTCTTCTTCCGCGCAGTACTCGATCAGATCGATCAGCTGGCGCCTTCTGAGGATATAAATTCCCGTGGAAATCGTGTTGGAAGTCGCGATCATCGGCTTCTCCTCAAACTCCTCGATCCGCATGGAGCCGTCCATTTTGACGGTTCCGAACCGGCTTACGTCCTCCCCCGGTTCCACATCCTTGCAGACCACCGTAATATCCGCCTTCTTCGCAATATGATATTCCAGCACCTTGTTGTAATCCATCTTATATACGGCGTCGCCCGACGTGATGATAACGTAAGGTTCATGACACCTTTTCAAAAAATCCAGATTCTGATAAATGGCGTCTGCGGTTCCCCGGTACCAGTACCCGTTGTCCAGGGTTATCGTCGGGGTAAATACATACAGGCCGCCCTGCTTTCTCCCGAAATCCCACCATTTGGAAGAATTCAGATGTTCATTCAGAGAACGGGCGTTGTACTGCGTCAGCACCGCCACTTTCTGAATGTGGGAGTTCGACATGTTGCTGAGCGCAAAATCGATCGCCCGGTAACTTCCCGCGATCGGCATGGCGGCCACGGCGCGCTTGTGGGTGAGTTCCTTCATCTTATGGCTGTTTCCGCCCGCCAACACGATCCCTACCGCTCTCATACCCGCTCACCTGCCTTTATCAAAGTCTCCCCGCCTTCGAGCAGTCCGCCCGGGTAATCCTCTATCGACGTAACGCCGCTGATGGCCGTATTCTTTCCTACCTGAACGCCGTCAGGCACCACGGTATTTTCTCCGATCGTCACAAGTCCGTACGCATAGATCTGCGGCTTAAATCTGTTCTCCACCGCGCCGCCGATCCCCAGCGTTACCTGATCGCCGATCCGGGCGCCCTCGGCAATGATCGCTTTGTCGATCACACATCCGTTTCCGATCTGCACGTCCTTCATGATAATAGAATCCCTGACCACAGTCCCCGTTCCGACCGTCACGCCGGCTCCGACCACGCAGTTGCGGACCTCCCCGTAAATCTCGGCCCCGTCGCCGATAATGCTCCTCTCGATCACCGCCTGCTCCGCGATGTACTGCGGAGGGATGATATCATTATTGGAATAGATTTTCCAAAATTCCTCATACAAATTAAATTCCGGAATGATGTCGATCAGTTCCATATTGGCCTCCCAATAAGAACCCAGCGTTCCGACGTCCTTCCAATAGCCGTTATATTCGTAGGCAAACAACCTTTTCCCCTGCTCGTGGCAGTGCGGGATCACATGCTTGCCGAAATCACATCCCGGAACATCCTTCAGATCCATCAGCGCCTTCTTCAGAACCGGCCAGCTGAAAATGTAAATGCCCATAGAAGCGAGATTGCTCTTTGGCTGAGACGGTTTCTCCTGAAATTCCAGAATGCTTCCGTCTTTATCTGTGATCACCACGCCAAACCGGCTCGCGTCCTCGATCGGAACCGGCATGGCGGCGATCGTAATATCCGCATGGTTGTCCTTATGATAATCGAGCATCACTTCGTAGTCCATCTTATAAATATGATCCCCTGAAAGGATCAGAACGTAATCCGGATGAAACGTTTCCATATAATTTATATTCTGATAAATTGCATTTGCAGTCCCGGTGTACCACTCGCTGCTGCTGCTCTTCTCGTACGGAGGAAGAATAGACACTCCGCCGATATTCCGATCCAGATCCCACGGAATACCAATCCCGATATGAGTATTCAGTCTCAGCGGCTGATACTGCGTAAGCACGCCGACAGTGTCGATCCCCGAGTTAATACAGTTGCTGAGCGGAAAATCGATAATCCTGTACTTCCCTCCAAAAGCAACGGCAGGCTTTGCCACTTTGGCCGTCAGGACTCCCAGTCTGCTGCCCTGTCCTCCCGCCAAAAGCATTGCTATCATTTCTTTTTTTATCATGTCATCACCTCTTCTCAGCCACTTGTGTACATTATATCATACTTCTTTTTTTAAGTGAACAAATTTTACAAAAAAACTCTTAATACAGCCCGCTTTTTATTAAATTATTACAAAAAAATACGACTTGGATTTTTTTGCATATACGTTTATAATATTATAGATAACTATATATAAGTATGACAATTTTTTTTAAAATAAATACGGAAAGGTTTTCATTATGTATAAAATTAATTTTCACCAACCTGTTCATGTTCATTTTATCGGAATCGGAGGAATCAGCATGAGCGGCCTCGCCGAAATCCTTCTCCAGGAACGCTTTACCGTTTCCGGCTCCGATATGAAAGAATCTTCTCTTACACATCGCCTTTCTGATCTGGGAGCGCAGATTTATTACGGGCAGCGCGCTTCCAATATTACAGACGGAATTGATGTCGTTGTATACACCGCCGCCATCCGCGAAGACAACGCGGAGTTTGCGGAAGCAAAGCAAAAGGGAATCCCCATGCTCAGCCGGGCCGAGCTGCTGGGTCAGCTGATGACCAACTACGCGACGCCGGTCGCGGTCTCCGGCACACACGGGAAAACTACCACGACCTCCATGATCTCCCACATCCTGCTTGCCGGGGATCTGGATCCCACCATTTCCGTCGGAGGCATTCTCCGGGCGATCGGGGGCAATATCCGGGTAGGCAGATCCGACCTGTTCGTCACCGAAGCATGCGAGTACACAAACAGCTTCCTTCACTTTTTCCCGAAAATTGCAGTGATCCTGAATATCGACGCGGACCATCTGGACTTTTTCAAAGATCTGGAGGACATCCGCAGTTCCTTCCACCGGTTCGCAAAACTTCTCCCCGCCGACGGAACCCTGATCATCAACCGTTCCGTCGATCGTCTGGAAGAATTTACAGTTGATCTGCCATGCCGCGTGGTTACCTACGGCATAGAAGGTTCCGCCGACTACACGGCGCAGAATATCTCTTACGACGACATGGGAAACGCTTCCTTCGACTGCCTGTACCGCGGGCAGCAAAAGGGGCGCGTCCGGTTGTCGGTCGGCGGGCGTCACAATATATCCAACGCCCTTGCCGCCATCGCGACGGCCGGCGTTCTGAACCTTCCTTTTTCCTTTGTTCAGGACGGACTTACGGCGTTCACCGGAACAGACAGAAGATTTGAGTACAAAGGCACCAAAAACGGGTTCACCGTCATTGACGATTACGCGCACCATCCGGCGGAAATCAGGGCCACCCTGACCGCCGCAGAAAATTTCCCTCACCGGGATCTGTGGTGCGTCTTCCAGCCGCATACCTACTCGCGGACCAAAGCGCTGTTCGATGATTTCGCGGAAGCTCTGACCCATGCGGACCATGTCGTTCTGGCGGATATCTATGCCGCGAGAGAGACCGACACCCTCGGAGTGTCCTCCGAACAGCTGGCGAAAGCCGTGGAGGAACGCGGCTGCGACGCATACTATTTTTCTTCTTTCTCTGAGATTGAGAAGTTCCTTACCGAAAACTGCAAAAAAGGAGACGTGTTGATAACTATGGGCGCCGGAGACGTTGTAAATATTGGAGAAGATCTCCTGAAAAACTAGTTATCCACATTTTCCACACTTTTTTATCAACAAAAAACCTTATTTTTGACTCAAAAATTTCTTTTTTGCTTGTCCTTTCAATGCTATAATAACCATGCAAAATACGAAGCAGAGGATGGATGCCGCATGATGAAAGTAAAGCTGACCGGTCTGATACAGACCAACACCACGCTGATAGAAAATGAATTCATTGACAAATACATGCCGGAGGCAAACGGAGAGTACGTGAAGGTATATCTGCTTTTGCTCCGTCATCTCGGCGATCCGTCCCTGGAACTTACCGTCTCAAAAATTGCGGATCTTCTGGACGACACGGAAAGAGATGTGAAGCGGGCCCTGAATTACTGGAGCAGGCTCGGCCTTCTGGAAGTATTGCCTGACGGCGCTTCCTCCGCAAAGCTTCCGGCTGACGAACCGGATAAACACTCTTCCGGAACCGCGATACAGAATATCGCCGACCTGAAAAATCGCAAAGAGTTAAAGGAACTTCTGTTTGTCGCGGAACAATATCTGGGAAAGACCCTGACCCTGACGGACATGAATGCGATTACATATTTCTTTGACGAGCTTGGGATGTCGGCCGATCTCATCGAGTACCTGATAGAATACTGCGTGGAGAACGGCCACAAGAGTATGCATTACATCAAAAAAGTGGCTCTCTCCTGGTTCGATCAGAAAATCCGTACGGTCGAGGAAGCCAAGAGCCGCACGGCTCTTTACAGCAAAGACTATTATGCCATTCTGAACGCATACGGCATCAAGGGGCGCGCTCCCGCGGCCGCCGAAGCCGCCTGCATCCGCAGATGGACGGAAGAATACGGGCTGTCAACGGATCTCATTCTGGAAGCATGCAACCGGACGATGAACGCCATTCACCAGCCCAATTTTGAATACACGGAATCCATTTTAAAAAACTGGATCAAACAGGGGGTTACGCAGCTGAAGGATATCGACGCGCTGGATCTTGCCTTTCGCAAAGAAAAAGCCGCGAAAAAACCTGCCGCGCGCAGAAATACCCCCAGAAACAAATTCAACAACTTTGAAGGCCGGACTTATCAGGACATGGACGATCTTGCGCGCAAACTGATACAGTCGCAGTAACGCTACAGAAGGGAGAGCGCCGTGGCACTTACGAACACACAATACGAACAGCTTATGCGCATGTACGAACAGCGGCAGCTGAACAACCGAAACCGCCTGAAACAGCATTTTGAGGAAACCTATGCAAAAATTCCCGACCTGAAAGCGCTGGACGACTCCATCTCATCACTCAGCGTCTATCAGGCAAAACAGCTGCTGGACGGAGACGGGTCAGCCCTGGACAGGCTGAAGGAAGAGCTGCATCTGCTCTTTGAAAAAAAACGGCGCCTGCTGACGAACGCCGGGTATCCCGAAGATTACCTGGACATGCAGTACACCTGCCCGGACTGCCGGGATACCGGTTATGCCGACGGCCGGAAATGCCGCTGCTTTCGCAGGGCGGTGATCAATCTGCTGTATACCCAGTCTAATCTGCAGGAAATTTTGGAGCGGGAAAATTTCGACACGTGTTCCCTGGAGTACTATTCCAGCAATCACATCGATCCTCTGACAGGCCGTTCCTCCCTGGAAGCGATGCAGACCGCTCTGAAGACCTGCCACGAATTTGTGGATCAGTTTGGCGAAAGCTTCCGCAACATTCTTCTGTACGGGGACACCGGAGTCGGCAAGACGTTCCTTTCCCACTGCATCGCCAAGGAGCTGCTGGAAAAATCTTACTCCGTGATTTACTTTACCGCGTCGCAGATTTTTGATATTTTTGCCGAAAGCACTTTCCGCAGGAATGAGAATGCGGAGACGGATCACGAGCATATTTACTCCTGCGATCTTTTGATCATCGACGATCTGGGAACGGAACTTGCAAATTCCTTTACCGTTTCACAGTTATTTATCTGTCTGAATGAGAGAATATTAAATAAAAAATCTACTTTGATCTCTACCAATCTCGCATTGGATGATATCAGGAACATCTACTCCGAAAGAATCTTTTCAAGAATTACCAGCGCCTATACGGTGCTCAGGCTGACCGGCGACGATATCCGGATCCAAAAGAAACTAATGAATAAGAGTATTTGACAGGAGGTACTGGCTGATGCTGCGCCGCAACGAACGCAATCTGGACAACGTTCCCGTTGGAGCTTTGGGAATTATTGCCCTTGACGGTTGCAAGGAAATGGGAAACAAAGTAAACGATTATCTGACCATGTGGCGCCGGGAAGACGGTTCCCGGTATAAAGACCACGTGGTTTTCAACGGATACGAAAAAGACACTTATCTGATCGAGGCCAAAGTCCCCCGGTTCGGTTCCGGGGAGGCCAAGGGGATCATCAGCGAATCTGTGCGCGGAAAAGACCTGTATCTGATGGTTGATGTGTGCAATTACAGCCTGACCTATTCCCTGTGCGGACACACCAACCACATGTCCCCCGACGACCACTATCAGAATTTAAAGCGGATCATTGCCGCCGTAGGAGGAAAGGCCCGGCGGATCAACGTCATTATGCCGTTTCTCTATGAGAGCCGCCAGCACAAGCGGAGCGGCCGGGAATCTCTGGACTGCGCGCTCGCTCTCCAGGAACTGATCCGCATGGGCGTAGACAACATCGTCACCTTCGACGCCCACGACCCCCGGGTTCAGAACGCGATCCCTCTGAATGGATTTGATACGGTCCGCCCCACATATCAATTTGTAAAAGCGCTGCTGCGCCATGTGGACGACCTCCAGATCGACAGCGAACACATGATGGCGATCAGCCCGGACGAGGGCGCTACGGAGAGAGCTATTTATCTCGCAAGCGTTCTGAATCTGGACATGGGCATGTTCTACAAGCGCAGGGATTACACGCGGGTCGTGAACGGGCGCAATCCCATTATCGCTCATGAGTTCCTGGGTTCCTCCGTGGAAGGCAAGGATGTGATTATCCTGGACGATATGATTTCCTCCGGCGACAGTATCCTGGACGTCGCCAGACAGTTAAAGCAGCGCAGGGCAAAACGTATCTTTGCCGCCGCTACCTTCGGCCTGTTCACGAATGGCCTTGACAAATTCGACCAGGCTTACAGCGAGGGTCTGATACACGGAATCCTCACGACTAACCTCATCTACCAGACGCCGGAACTGTTGTCCAGGCCTTACTATATCAGCTGTGATATGAGCAAATATATCGCTCTTCTGATCGATACGCTGAACCATGACGGTTCCACCAGCAGCATTCTGGATCCGAGCGAGCGTATCCAGGCCATTGTCCAAAAATATAAAAACGGTGAAAAAATAAACCCGTAAATGACAGCGGACAATTCTTGTGGCTGAACTGTTATATGTGTCAATTTGAAAAATCCAAAAGCTATTGACAGCACCCGCAGCCAGGACTATAATATGCTTAACAAGAGAGCTGAAAGCTGGAATTAGCCAGCCGCCGGCAAAATATTTGCTACAAAAAGCAGCGCCTTACCTTACCACAGCGAGGGCGCTACTTTTTGCGTTTATAGATTGTAACAACTAATGTTATCACGGCGCAAAGCATCATTACAAAAGTAAACAACTCACTGTATTTATGCATATTTAAAGGGATTTCCCTTATGGAAATCCCCACTTCAATCTGTCGTCTGTTTTATACGATTTACGCGTCGTTCCCTTTTATGCGGTCAAAAATCCCGCTTCCTCCATCTGTTCTAACAATCCCCGGGTATCCTTTCTGGCCTGTCCGACGGGAACCTCATACGTTTCCGCCAGCTTCTCGGCAATCTTCTGTTCGGATAATCCATCCATCAATCCCTGCCAGATATCTCTTCCCGTTTCGTTGAGCCGGATCATTCCCTGAAAATTCTCTCCGGCTTCCCCTGTGGCAACAGCTACAATCTGCCCGGCCACTTCACGGATCACAAACCCTTCTTTTATTCTCATATCTTTGTCTCCTTACCTTCATATCGATATCCCGTCAGTGCCTCAAAGCTTCGGCGCACCGCATCCTCCGACCTGTCGCACTCCAACAGGTATACCGGAACAAGATTTACCAGCGAATCCAAAAGTTCCAGAGTCCTTCCTGCAGCTTCCGCCTGCTTCGGCCAGAAAATCTGCTCCACCAGCTCCGGAAGAATCTCTCCGGGCTTTCGCCTGCTGATCATATTCTCCCTTCCCCTGCGAAGGATACAGATTCCTCCCAGCTTCGCCTTCCTGTTTCTGTTCCATTTTTCTTTCCCCGCCCACGGCGTACTGTGTACGTATATCTCGTCCTCCGCCACAGACAGAATACATTTGTCCCCGTTTACAATATCCACTTTTTCGCCCAGATACTTCTTCCACATCAAAATATGACTGCTCTTTCCCGTACCGCTGGGCGCTGTGAAAAGATATGCCCTGTCCTCAAAGGTGATCGCTGCTCCGTGGATCAGGAACCGGTTATAAAGAGGAAGCCGGTCGCCGATCTTGCGGAGCGCCGCGCACTCCTCCAGATAGCTTTCGGAAAATTCCGGATCCGGCATTATTTTCCTCTCCTCGGCAATTTCACGGGGAGAAATGGACACCAAAAAAGCCGACCCTTCATCCTCACTCCTGTATTTTTCACAGAAATCATAAAGCGCCGGATATTGGCTCTGCACATCAATCGTCAGATCTGCAAGTTTTATTTTAAAATTCATGCTGATATTCTCTCCGCTGTCCGGCCATGCCCGGAAATGTTAGGAGATCGACGGGCCTTCCATCGGCTCATCCCCACCAGGAACAGCACATCCCTGCGCAGTTTCCCACGGATCATAACCGGTCATATTATAAGGACCATCTGGAGCTATACAAGAATTCTTGCTTACCATCGATACAAATTCCATATTGCCCATATTGACAATCTCCATAGACGGCGCGCGATATACCTTTGTCTTCATCATTTAACCCTCCTGTATTATTAAATTATTTTCTTCTCAGTCTCCGGAATATCTGAATGCGATGACGCGTAAACTGAGAAAAACTCCCTCTTCCCCCGTACTGCTTACCCGATTCATTTATCCTTCGTTTCTTTCAGTTTTTCCTGTAAAAGCTTCCTGTACAGTCTTCTTCTTTCCTCACAGACCAGTCCGGGCTTCAAAACACTGCCCGCAGTCCGCAGCGCCTCCGCCGGGCAACCGCCCGAACAGATGCTCTGGCCGATACAGTCCTGACATCCGGGAATAAAATGCGGACGCAATTCCATAAACATGAGAAAGCGCTTCATAGCCTCCCCCGCCAGAATCTCCTCTATGGATTTCAGATATACATTCCCCAGACTGTACTCTTTCTGATAGAATAGCTGGCAGGGAAAAACATCTCCGTTCGGCGCTATTCGAAAGGCAAACTCAACTTCCCTGCCGGAGACAGTGAACGGACATCCCAGAGCCAATCCGCTCTTCTTATCGTCAAGCGGCTTTATTCGCGGAAACTTCTCCCTCTGCTCTGCAATATACCTTAGCACTCTCCGCTTCGCGTCCATATCGTCCATCTCTTCCCGCCAGTAATCCGTAGCACGGGCCGGTGAGAACCCCACCTGGGCGATCCTGTATTTCTGCGAAAACTCTATGATCGAATCCACCGTGTCCGTGGAGCAGTTCCCCCTCCAGAGATTACAGCGGCAGAAAATGCGGCCCCGGTATCCGTGGCGTTCCAGCATACGCAGGGATTCCTCCTGTCTGCGAAGGGTTCCCCGCCCCCTCGATCTGTCATGCACGGCAGGATCCCCGCTGTCCACGGTAATCTGTATATCCGGTTGATAAAAGGCAATCTTTTCCGCCATCTCATCGTCCAGCGTCGTCAGATTGGATATCACCGAAACGTTCAATCCATATTCCTTCGCCGCCGACAGGATCTCAAAAAACTCCGGGTGCAGAGTCGGTTCTCCGCCCGACAGTGTAAAATTCT
>CANRMH010000031.1 GCA_947631695.1 uncultured Lachnospiraceae bacterium
CGTCTACCACGTTCAGGCAAAGATCCAGAATGCCGTCCACCGCAAGAAAGCCTTCCGGTACGCTCAGCCTCTTATTTGCCGAATCGTCCAGCGTCCTCTCAAACCACTGGGTCGCGGAGGTGACGGCCGGATTGAGCGCGTCGATCATCACGTATCTGGAAAGGGAAGCGATCCGTTCGCTTCTCATCGGATTTCTCTTGTATGCCATCGCCGAGGAACCGATCTGCGTCTTCTCAAACGGTTCCTCCACTTCCTTCAAATGCTGGAGCAGGCGGATATCGTTGGAGAACTTATGCGCGCTGGAGGCGATGCCTGCAAGCACGTTCAGAACCCTCGTATCTACCTTGCGCGAATACGTCTGCCCGGAAACGGGATAACACGCCTCAAATCCCATTTTCTTTGCGATCAGCGGATCTATCTTATCTATGGTTTCCTGATCTCCGTCAAACAGTTCCAGGAAGCTTGCCTGGGTTCCGGTAGTTCCCTTTGAGCCGAGAAGCTTCAGGCTTCCCAGAACGTAGTCCAGATCCTCAAGATCCATAACAAACTCCTGCATCCACAGGGTCGCCCTCTTCCCTACCGTAGTGGGCTGAGCCGGCTGAAAATGGGTAAACGCCAGCGTGGGCTGATCCTTATAGTTCTCCGCAAAATCAGCTAATTCTGCAATGACGTTCACCAGCTTCTTCCGCACCAGCTTCAAGGCCTCAGACATAACGATGATATCCGTATTATCCCCGACATAGCAGGAGGTAGCTCCGAGATGAATGATCCCTTTCGCCTTCGGACACTGCTGGCCGTAAGCATAGACGTGGGACATCACATCGTGCCGGACGATCTTCTCCCTCTCCTTTGCCGTTTCATAATTAATGTCCTCGGCATGGGCTTTCAATTCCTCAATCTGTTCCTCCGTAATCGGAAGTCCAAGTTCCTTCTCCGTTTCCGCAAGAGCGATCCACAGTTTTCTCCATGTGCAGAATTTCATATCGGGAGAAAAAATATACTGCATTTCCTTGCTGGCATACCGCTCTGACAATGGGCTTTGATATCTGTCGCTACTCATATTCGTTTCCTTTCTTTCCTAATAAATCTTTTATCGGTTAATCAAATGCGTGGGAAATATCCCTGTCCGGTACCTTCATCGGATATCTGCCTGTAAAGCAGGCGTCGCAGTAGCTCAGTCCCTGTACCATTCCCTGCAGATCTTCTATTTTCAGATACCCAAGAGAATCTGCGCCGATCATTGTCCGGATTTCTTCCGTCGTATGGGAATGCGCGATCAGCTGATCGTTGGTAGGCACGTCGGTGCCAAAATAGCAGGGATAGAGGAACGGCGGGGAACTGATCCTGACATGAACCTCCAGCGCGCCCGCCTTCTTCAGCATGCGGATGATATTGGCGCAGGTGGTTCCCCGGACGATGGAATCATCCACCATGACGATCCGCTTTCCTCTCACTACCTCCTCGATCACATTCAGCTTGATCTTTACGCTGGACTCACGCTCGCTCTGTCTGGGTTTGATAAAGGTCCTTCCCACATAGCTGTTCTTGTGAAAAGCCATTCCGCATGGGATTTTGGATTCCTCCGAATAGCCCATTGCCGCCACAAGGCCGGAATCCGGAACGCCCACCACCAGATCCGCCTCAACCGGATACGATCTCGCGAGAGATTTTCCGGCAAGGATCCTGGAATGATACACGTTCACTCCCTCCAGTACGCTGTCCATCCTGGCAAAATAGATATATTCAAAAATACAGTGCGCATGACGTTCTGGCTCTATCGCCATGCTCATATCGGAAGTCATTCCATCCTTCGTAAAGGAGACGATCTCCCCCGGTTTCACGTCGCGGACAAATTCTCCTCCCACAGCGGATATTGCGCAGCTTTCGGAGGCAAGGAGCCATGTATTGTCCCTCTTCCCGATGCAGAGCGGCTTCAGTCCGAAGGGATCTCTCGCCCCTATCATCTTCCGCGGCGAGCTTACCACCAGGGCGTACGCTCCCTGAATCTTCATCATGGCATATTTAATCGCTTCCTCGGCTTTTTTCGCATGCAGCCTTTCCCTCGCAATGTGATAGGCGATCACTTCCGAATCGATCGTCGTCTGAAAAATAGCGCCCGTGCGCTCCAGCTCATGGCGCAGTTCGACCGCATTGGTCAGATTGCCGTTATGGGCGATCGCCAGCGTCCCTTTGATATAGTTGATGACGAGTGGCATCGCGTTTTCCGCCCTGGAAGCTCCCGCGGTAGAATAGCGGACATGTCCCACTCCCAGATTTCCTTTCAGGGAATGGAGGGACTCCCCGTCAAATACTTCATTCACCAGTCCGAGTCCCTTGCGGGAATGCACTTTGCGTTCTCCGTACGTATCCGTCACTGCGATCCCGCAGCTCTCCTGCCCTCTGTGCTGCAACGCAAAAAGCCCATAGTATACGGTGGGGGCAACATCGCCCCCGTCCATATCATAGGCTCCAAACACACCACATTCTTCTCCAAGACCTGTAGTCATCTGTTCAAATTTACTCATAAATGAAACTGCTCCTTACTCTATGCCGATCCGTTTGAATACTTCCTGATAAGCGTCTTCCACGTCCCCCATATCCCTGCGGAACCGGTCTTTATCCAGTTTCTTGTGCGTCGAGATGTCCCACAGACGGCAGGTGTCGGGAGAGATCTCGTCCGCGAGGATCACCTCTCCATGATATCTTCCGAACTCGATCTTGAAATCGATCAGTTCAATTCCCGCCTCCGCGAAGAATTTTTTCAGAACATCGTTCACTTTAAAAGTATATTCCGTAATCTTCTCGATCTCTTCCCTGGTGGACGCCCCGATAGCGATCGCCATATAGTCGTTGATCAGCGGATCTCCAAGATCATCATCCTTGTAGCTGAATTCCAAAGTCGGCGCAAGAAGGGCGGTTCCCTCCTCGATCCCCAGCCTCTTGGAAAAGCTTCCGGCCGCTACGTTTCGCACGATCACTTCCAGCGGAACAATCTCCACTTTCTTCACGGCAGTCTCGCGGTCGCTCAGTTCTTCCACAAAGTGGGTGGGAACTCCCTCTTTTTCCAGTATCTGGAAAATATAATTGGTCATGCGGTTGTTGATCACGCCCTTACCTGCGATGGTGCCTTTTTTTTCTCCGTTAAACGCCGTCGCGTCGTCTTTATAATCTACGATCACTATATCCGGATCCTCTGTCCGGAAAACCTTCTTTGCCTTGCCTTCATACATCTGTTCTAATTTTTGCATCACCAGCACCTGTCCTTTTCTATTTTCTTGTTTTTATCTGCCGCGTCAGATACCGGCCTGCGGCACTGACAAGTAACAGTATAATACAACCGTGTCGCAAAAGCAATCTCCGGCCCTCGTATTATTTTTTTTCTCCGCGGTAGTCTCCCCTCCACTGCTCAAATACATTCCCCGCCAGATGGACGTCCTTCTTCTGCTCCTCTGCCTCCCTCAGCTCCTCTTTCAGCTGCGCGTCCATACTGAGATAAGCAGACTCGCCGGAAAGCATCTTTACATACTTCTCCTGCGGCATATATCGGAAGCAGCAGTAGAGGTATGCCTTCAGCATCTGCGGATCCCTGCAGATATGAAACCCTTTCTCATAGGCATTGGCCGCCTCCTCATACAAAAGCATCCTCCCGTAGGCGGCGCCCAGGCAGCCATAGATCTTGCCGTAAAATTCCCCGCCTATGGATTCGTCCCAGTCCCGGTTTACGATCGACTGATAAACCAGGATCGCAGAAGCCACCTCTCCCGATTTCAGAAGGTTGTCCGCCTTATACTTTTCGCGCTCCACCTCGTTCTGATTCTTCAGCTGGTGGAGAACATTGTGGATCTTTGTGATCTCGGCGGCGGAATAGATGGAGGCATGGCTTAAAACGGTCAGGATAAACTGTTCCGCCGAAGCGCTTTGTTCCAGCTGCCATCTCAGCTCGTTTGTCAGCTCGTACAGTTCCAGCTCATCCTCCAGCCAGTCGCACAGCTGCCTGTTGACGATCGTATAATCCACAAGGTAAAGATTGTTGCAGAAATAATAGCACAGTTCCTCGATCGTATAGATATGCTTATGGATACGCACGATCTCATATGGATGCTTCGCTTTCTTTTTATGACAAAGAATTAAACTGCCCATTGCTTCCTCCCAAGTGTATGATCTTCTCCGTCTGAAAACCGGAGGACGGGAAAAATTCTCCAAACCCTACGTCCTTAAAAGTGATCTTACAGACTTTTTCCTCCAGGAACATGGTCTCTATCTGAAGTCTCAGCGCGTAATCCCTGCGCTCCGGCAGACCTGCAAGCGAGACTGTCTCCGCCTGAAGTTCGCCGCTCGCCAGCGACTCTATATGGATCTCAATATCCGACGTATCTTCCAGAAGCACTTCCCATTGTCCGTCCGCCTCGTACCAGTGGGTTCCCCACGCCACGATCGGATACCAGCCTTCTTTTCCATTTACCCTCATACGCAGACAGATCTGTTCCATCATCTTTGTATCGTCCAGATAGACCGGGCTGTCCTCGGAATCCCTGCATCTGCGGCGGGACGCGTAACACGCTCCTTTGCTGTACAGGTTATTCCCCATAAACGCCCTTCTGCCGTTGCACAAGACCTTCAGCGAATTAGGATACCAGTTGTTCTCAAACCCTTCCCCGGTAAGAAAAACGGAGGAAACCACCTTCTTATCAAATACGCTCTGGATAAACGCCTTAAACCGCTCGTCCGCATCCTTGGCCTTGTCCACATTCAATACCGGATAAATTGCCGCCAGTTCCTTCATCTGGGCATTCGCCACCTCGTCCACCGTTACGAACAAATCGTTTCCTCTCCCGGTAAACGTTCTCAGCTTCCTCAGCACATACGCCCGGATCTCATTTCTGTCGCAGTAGAACAGTGCGGATTCATACTGCCATAATTCCTTCGGCTGATAAAACATATAATGGCAGAAGCTTTCCTTATAATCCTGTACGCAGACGCGCTCCTTCGGCACTCCCGCGAACTGTCCCACTCCCTTCAGCATTTTATTGATATCGATATCTGTATACGGCACGGTAAAAGTCAGATAATCGACCGGGGAAAAACGGCTCAGAACAGACTGCACAAATTTCGCTAGAAGCAGGACGGCGTCGCATATCTGCCCGCCGATCTTTATCTTCTCCTGCCGGATGGCGCGCTGGTACAGACCGGACGCCACGCAGCCGGAATTCACGGAATCCAGCGCCGCCGCTTCCCTTCCGCATACCCATCTATTCTGATAGAATCCGATCATCAGCGGTATCTGGTAGTTGTCCACAGCCGTTTCCACCGTCTCCGGCTCCTGCTTTGCCTCGTTAAAATAGCTGATCTGGCAATTCTTTTCATTTAACTCCAGCCCTATGATACTTCCGACTTTCACTTTCCGTCTCCCTTTCCTCAGTATTCCTGAAATATCCTGTCCGCTATGAGCAGCTCGTTCTGATATTCCGCCATGGCCTCCTCAAGCTCCTCTCCGGTCATATCGATCATGGCGTTCAGTTTTCCGTACCGGCCCACAGGCGGTATCTCCCTCTCCATCTCCTTCGTTGTCTCCTTCTGAGTCACTGCCGTCTTTTCGTTTATTTCCTGAAAATAGTACCGGACCGTCTCGTCCTTATACAGCACGAATCCCTTTACGTAGATATTTTCATACATCGGCGTCAGGCTCTCCTCATGATAGTCCAGTTCCTCCGCATCCCCCCGGCGCAGCTTGTAAAAAATCCTTACTTTTCCGCCTTTTGACGCCCGGTACTCCACCATAGTCTTATCGTAAAGCTGAAACTCCCTCAGCCACGGTTCCTTATATTTCAGATAAAATGGAAATACCATCTGCTTCTCACACATCTCGCGGAGAACCTCGTGCAGCACATTCCCCGTCTCCGGATCGTATTTCTGCGACGAGTAATAGCGAAGCAGAGAGATCTTGCAGACGTCGGCAAGCGCCTCTCCCTGACGGATCTCATTCGCCATGATCTCAAACACATTCTGACCAGTCTTCCGTCCGTTGATCAGGTACTCCCTCGAGACAAAAGCCAGATATGCCTGTTTCAGACGGAAGTAGGCATTTCCGCTCAGATAATAATCCACAAAAATTTCCTCTTCCTCAAACATATCCTCCGAAAACAGCATCTGCGTAATGATCCGTTCGCCCAGCCCCGTAGTCGAGACATCGTATTCCTTCGCCACTTTCCAGAGCTTTTTCATCTCTCTGGTAGCACCGCAGTAATAATTTGACAGATACATCAGAGTTACCCTGTCGTACTGCTGACGCTTGAACAGTTCAAAACACAGGTAGAGCAGGAAATCATCCTCTTCATAGTTTTCCTCCCTGATCCGCCTGCTGCACAGCTTAAACACTTCTTTTTCGTCAAAAGCGTCGATATCCTTCATCCGGAGGTTCTCAAACGTAGGCTCTTCCCTTTTGCTCTCCTTGCCCCATGTCATCATATGCGTCATATATTTTTTGCACATTTCCAAGAAACGGGGTTCATAGAACAGGCGCCTGGTCTCAAACGGGATGGAATCCGTATAATACCTTCCATCCTTTGATTCCCAAACGATCCTCGCCTCTTTGTCATAGAGGAAGACGATCGTCCCGTCCGGCCGGAACGGCACTCTCTGCTTAATCGTGCCGTCCTTTTCGATCACCAGGACGCATTTCAGGTCATGAACCTTTGTCCTGACCTCATAGGCATGGCAGATATCCCTCATGGCCTCCAGCCGTTCGCCCGTCATCTCCTCTTCCGTACAGAATCGCTGATATATAATTTTCAGAGAATCGCTGATATGCCGCTTCATCAGCTGTTCCCACGCAAATTTCACCATCTGCTCCCGATAGCTGATATAGAGATCGCTGGCATTCTGCTCATATGTAATCAGGTTGGCGTATAAAAGCGCCGCTTTTTTGTAATCCAGGGTATTCCCATGCATGAAATACAGAAAGATCGACCGTGGAAGCGCCTTTCTCACTTTGTGTTCCTCTATGGTCGTCATATAATACTCGTACAGCTGGGCGATCTTAAGTTCCGCGTCCACAGCCCTCTGATACCACACAAAATAGCGGTTCTGCGCCATATTCCCCTTGATCAGCAGCGTGCATATGGCGTTCAGGATCATCGGTTCCTGATACATGGCGTAAGTCCGCTCCAATATCCGGAATATACCGGCGTCATAATTTTTCTGCTGGCTTGCCAGATTGGCGATATAGAGCGCCAGTTCCTTCGTGATAAGCTTGTATTTGGAAGCAAAATTTAAAACATGAAGTTCAAATCTGCCGAGTTTTTTCAGGAGATTGCTCTTCTGCTGATAACAAAGATATGCATTAAAGTAAAACAGAATCTGATTTGCACCGTAAGCGTAGAACTGCTGTTCCAGCACTTTGATCCTCCTTGCGCTGTCGCGGTACTGGGGATCGATATCCAGCAGCATAAGCAGAAGCTCCCATGAATCCTGATGTCTGAGATATGTTTTTCCGATCTCGTCGATCACCCGCTCCACATGGCTTCCCTTCCTGCGGATCAAAGCGGTCAGATATAGATAGTACGCGTCCGTCCGGGAATCTTTTCCGATGGTAAAACGATTGTAATTATAATTTTCCAGGATCCATTTTGCCTCTTCGATCCGGTTGTCCTTAATGTAGACATGCGCCTGAAACAGCTGGATCTTGTCATTCATCGGATCAAGCTGCCGCATCTTAGTCGTATTCTCCAGCGCGCTTTCCGCCCAGACCTTACGCTCGGTCCTCCCGGACTCGCAGGCAATGTATTCCTTCAATACCTGGGCGGTCAGAAATTCTATGTCTCTGCGGTCCTCGTCCCGGCGTCCGTTCTGCAGCACTTCCACCTCGTAGGAAAGTATCTCGTAAGGCGTCTTCAGAATGATCCTGCCCATATTCTTTCCGGCGTGCAGGCGCTCCGCGCTCACCAGAAATTCAAATTCATAGACATTGCCGATAAAATCGTCCGTCGTGATTTCAGGGCGGCTCACGATCAGGAAATCGCCTTCCGCCTGAATCCGGATCGGCATATAGCCCCAGGTATTCTTCATGATCGTGAGGGTTCCCTTGGTAGCCTCTTTCAGATCTTCAAACAGGACTCCTTCCCCCGGAAGGGTCAGAAAAATACACTCTTTCTGTTTGATCCCCACCAGAAATTCCTCCATGGCCTGTTCGCCCAGGGACCATTTTCTCATATTATCATAAAGATGAAGCGTTCTGGGATTTTCATATTTCAAAACTTCATAAAATTCTCTGGATCGGAACAGCCGAAGGGCCGCCGAAAAATCCTGAGCTGCCAGCCGTTTAAAATCATCGGTACTCTGAACCTTTCCATAGGACGTCATCACGTACGGCTTTTCTATGATAGCGGTAAACGCGACGCTGTATTCGCCTCCGTTGCATACGATGGAAAAATTCCCCTTCTCCACATGCCCCGGGCGCAGTCCGCGTCCGTCGTACTCAAATTCGACCTTTACCGGATTCCCCTCGAACCCCTGGTCAATGCAGTGCATACGAAAAGAAGACGGATATACCAGACCTCTGATCGCTCCGTCCGTCAGGCTTTTCATAGTGAAGCTTCCCCGATAGATCTCTCCCTCCCCGATCGTCATGATCAGGTGGGTTTCCGGAAATACGATGTCCGGATGCACAACATGAAAGTCGCCCTTCGAGATCTTTTTTATTTTATTTTTCAAGCCTGTCACCTCTTTTGTACTGCATAGTAAACGAAAATTCCGATAATAGCCCTTACTTTTTCAAGATCAGAGCGACAAACGACAAATCTTCCGTTCCGGTATTTTTTATTCCGTGTCCGTGTCCGTCCTCGCAGAACACCACGTCTCCCGCTTCCACCGGCACGGCTCTTCCCTCTTCCTCATACATTCCCGTTCCGGTAAGGATATAATAGGCCTCCGTTTCATCGTAATGCTCGTGATGCCCCAGCTCACAGTTTGGCTTCAAAGTCACCCGGCTGAACATCCTGCAGTGTTCTCCTAGCTGTTCGGGGCCAAGGAGCGCCTCCTTTGTGATATATCCGGCTCCTCCATTTGCGCGTTCAACCGCCACGACCTGTCTTTCTCCTGCTTTTGTCATTCCTGTATCCTCCTGCCTTACGCCCGTTTTCTTCCGATCATCGCTCTGTTTTTATTTTAGCATATTCCGACTGAAATTGACAATCGTATCCTGTAAATATGCTCAAAAACAGACGGCGCTTAGTGAAAAAAATGATCCCCGATCTGTATTCCGCAGCCGCCCTGATCAAAGTAGAGGCATTCTCCGACCGGATTTGCTCCCGCGATTGCATCCTGCGCCGCCTTCATTGTGGATTCCGTATATCCGCCCGCGGATCTCACGCGATCCAGCCATCCGCTTGAGACGGGTCCGAACTGCCCTGCCTGGTAAATCACATCCTCCATCGTGTCAGGGTACGCGCTGCTGCGGATCCGGTTCATCACAACCGCACCAACGGCGACCTGCCCCTCGTACGGCTGGTTGCCGGCCTCACAGAAAATGATCGACGCCAGAAGTTCCCGGTCATACTGCTGGAGCCTTGCCTGTTCCGCCGCCTCCGCTTCCGCGCGCTTGCGTTCTTCCTCCCTGAGAGCGGCCTCGCGCTGCGCGGCCAGGATCGCCTGGCGCTCCTTCTCTTCTGCAATCTCTTTCGCCTTTTCCCATGTTTCTGCAAAAAAGCAAACCGGATTTTCCCTGTTGGAAGCGATCTCTCCCTCGATCGCGGAACCTTCCTCCGTCTGCCCGTTTGCCTGGATGAAAGCGGCGCTGCTGCTGAATCCCGCCAGAGTCAGCATACACATCAAAACAGCGGCAACCGGCAATCGTCTTCTTTTTTTATTTGACATTTTCTCATCCTCCTGTCAACGAATGTAAGTCCCTCAGAACCTGCGGTCAGATAAAAATGTATTAATATTATTTTAATAAAGTATATTCAATATTTTCAACTTTATTACGAATATTACATTTTTGTTACATTCTTGAATGGAGGACATCTTAACATAATTTAAATTAAATGTCAAATTTTCGCGATATCGATCAAAGTCAGCTTTTGTATATCCGTATTTTCCAGGCTGGTGATCAACGCCCGGGCCGTATCGATCGCAGTAAGCACATTGACTCCCGTCTCGATCGCGTTCCTTCGGATCAGGAACCCGTCTCTGGAACGCTCTGCTCCCTGAGGCGGCGTGTCGATAACCAGATCTATTTTATGGCCAAGAATCAGGTCAAGAAGATTGGGGGATTCCTGCTCGATCTTGTTCACCGGTATCACTTTCACTCCGTTTTTCTGCAAAATCTCAGCGGTTCCGCGGGTGGCGAAGATCCGGTAACCGATTTCGAAAAAGCGGCGTCCGATTTCAACGGCGTCATCCTTATCCTCATCTCTTACCGTCAGAATCATATTTTTAAATTTCGGGAGTCTGATCCCCGCTCCCAGAAACGCTTTGTACAGCGCTTCGTCGAATGTTCCGGCGATTCCGAGACATTCCCCTGTGGATTTCATCTCCGGTCCCAGACTGATATCGGCATCCCTGATCTTTTCAAAAGAGAATACCGGCATCTTGACCGCGTAATAGTCCGCCTCTTTCTGGAGTCCCGGAGTGTATCCGAGTTCCCGGATCTTGTGGCCGATGATCACCTTCGTGGCCAGCGGAACGATCGGAATGCCCGTAACCTTGCTGATATACGGCACCGTCCGGCTGGACCGGGGATTCACCTCGATCACATACACCTCTTCCTCGCATACGATAAACTGAATATTGATCAGACCGATCACGTGGAGTGACCTCGCCAGTTTCATTGTGTAATCCTCGATCGTACGCTTGGTCCGCTCGGAAATACTCTGCGCGGGATATACGGAGATACTGTCTCCGGAGTGGATTCCCGCCCTCTCGATATGTTCCATAATTCCGGGAATCAGGATATCCTCGCCGTCGCAAACGGCATCCACTTCAATCTCCTTCCCCTGCAGATATTTGTCTACGAGAATGGGATGATCCTGCGCAATCCGATTGATGATCCCGATAAACTCATCGATATCATGATCGTTGATCGCTATCTGCATTCCCTGGCCGCCCAGCACGTAGGAGGGCCTCACCAGCACGGGATATCCAAGCCGGTTTGCAACCTCCTTTGCCTCCTCTGCGGTAAAGACGGTTCCTCCCGTGGGTCTTGGAATATGGCATTTTTCCAGAATAGCATCGAAGAGTTCCCTGTCCTCCGCCGCATCTACGTTTTCTGCGGATGTGCCGAGAATCGGGACGCCCATCTTCATCAGCGCCTCCGTCAATTTTATTGCCGTCTGGCCCCCGAACTGAACCACGGCCCCGTCCGGTTTTTCCAGATCCACAATATTTTCCACATCCTCAGGCGTCAGCGGTTCAAAGTACAATTTATCCGCGATATCAAAGTCGGTGCTGACCGTCTCCGGATTATTATTGACGATAATCGTTTCATATCCTTCCTTTGAAAAAGCCCATGTACAGTGGACGGAGCAGAAATCAAATTCGATCCCCTGGCCGATCCGTATCGGCCCGGAACCCAGGACAAGGACTTTCTTCCGCCCGCGCGTGGCTTCCGCCTCGTTCTCACTTCCGAACACGGAATAGTAATACGGAGTGGCCGCTGCGAATTCCGCCGCGCAGGTGTCCACCATCTTGTACGCCGCCGTAATCTTGTACTCATGGCGCATATCGTGGATCTCCCGCTTTGTCTTCCCGGTCAGCCGGGCGATCACCTGATCCGGAAATTCCATCCGTTTCGCCTCGCGCAGAAGTTCCGCGGAGAGCTGCGTCGTCCTGAGCCTTCTCTCCATCTCCACTAAAATCGCGATCTTATCGATAAACCATCTGTCGATTCGGGTAATCTCATAAATCTCATCGTAGGAAACGCCCTTCCGCAAAGCTTCCGCGATCATCCATATCCGCCTGTCGTCCACGACTTCCAGACGCTCGAGAATTTCCTCCCTGGATAAATCTGAGAAATCGTAGGACATCAGGCTGTCCACATGCTGTTCCAGAGAACGGATGGCCTTCATCAGCGCCCCCTCAAAATTATCGCAGATACTCATAACCTCCCCCGTGGCTTTCATCTGCGTGGTCAGCGTTCTCTTCGCGCTGATAAATTTATCAAAAGGAAGCCTCGGGAGTTTCACGACGCAGTAATCCAGCATCGGCTCGAAACATGCATACGTCTTCTGCGTCACTGCATTTTTAATCTCATCGAGCGTATAGCCCAGCGCGATCTTGGCCGCCACCTTCGCGATCGGATATCCGGTGGCCTTGGAAGCAAGCGCGGAAGAACGGCTTACCCTCGGATTCACCTCGATCACGCAGTACTCAAAAGTATCCGGATGCAGCGCATACTGCACGTTGCAGCCTCCGGTAATGTTCAATTCGCTGATAATATTCAGCGCCGAGGAGCGAAGCATCTGATACTCTTTATCGCCCAGCGTCTGCGACGGGGCCACCACGATACTGTCTCCGGTATGTACGCCTACCGGATCGATATTTTCCATATTGCACACGGTGATGCAGTTTCCGCTGCCGTCCCGCATCACTTCGTATTCAATCTCTTTCCAGCCGGCAATGCAGCGTTCCACAAGAACCTGCCCCACGCGGGAAAGGCGAAGCCCGTTCTCAAGAATTTCCATCAGCTGTCCCCTGTTGCGCGCGATCCCGCCTCCGCTGCCTCCCAGGGTATACGCGGGTCTGAGGACTACGGGATACCCGATGCTCTCCGCAAATTTCACGCCGTCGTCCACATTCTCCACAACAAGGGACGCCGCGCAGGGTTCCCCGATCTTTTCCATCGTGGTTTTGAATTCCAGCCTGTCCTCCGCCTTTTTTATCGTCTCGGAGGTGGTGCCGATCAGCCGCACGTTGTTCCTGCGCAGGAATCCGTTTTCCTCCAGCTCCATGGCCAGATTCAGCGCGGCCTGCCCGCCCAGGGTCGGAAGTACGCTGTCCGGTTTTTCTTTCAGGATCAGCTGCTCTACAACCTCCACAGTCAAAGGTTCGATATAGACGTGGTCGGCAATGTCTTTATCCGTCATGATTGTCGCCGGATTGGAATTCAGAAGCACAACCTCGATTCCCTCTTCTTTCAGGGAACGGCAGGCCTGCGTGCCGGCATAGTCAAATTCCGCCGCCTGTCCTATGACAATGGGGCCGGAGCCAATCACCAATACTTTTTTAATTTCTTTATTTCTAGGCATTATTTCGCTCCTTTCATCATATCCAGAAACCGGTCGAACAGATACCCCGAATCCTGAGGCCCCGGACATGCCTCCGGGTGAAACTGTACCGTAAAAATATTCTTACCGATATATTCCAGGCCTTCGTTCGTACCGTCGTTCACATTTACAAACGCTTCCCTGGCTACCGATGGATCAATCGTTGACGCATCCACCGCGTATCCGTGATTCTGAGAGGAGATATAGACGCGGTTCGTCCGCAGATCCTTCACCGGATGATTGCCTCCCCGGTGTCCATATTTCAGCTTATACGTCTTTGCGCCGTTCGCAAGGGCCATCAGCTGATGTCCCAGACAAATTGCAAAAATGGGAATATTTGTAAAAGATAATTTTCTGATTTCTCCGATGATAGACACACATGTCTCCGGATCACCCGGTCCGTTCGACAACATGATTCCGTCCGGATGCGACTGAATGATCTCTTCGGCAGTTGTATGAGCCGGATAAACCGTTACCTCGCACCCTCTCCGGTTTAAAGATCCTGCAATATTATTTTTAGCACCGAAATCCATCAGGGCAATTTTCGGCCCGCGGCCCTCGAGTACGTATTTTTCCCGGCATGTCGCTTTGGCAACCACATCTCCCACTTTATAAGCTTGAAGCTTCGGCAGAATTTCCTGCAGGTCATAATTTTCATTCGTTGTTATCATCCCGTTCATCGTGCCTTTTTCCCGAAGCATCTTCGTCAGCGCGCGGGTATCGATCCCGCAGATTCCGGGAATGTCCTGCTCCAGCAGAAATTCCTGTATTGTTCCCTCACATCGGAAATTGCTTGGCATCCTGGACAGTTCTCTTACAATATAGCCGTCCGGCCACGCTTTTTTTGATTCCATATCGGGCGTGATCCCGTAATTTCCGATTAACGGATAAGTCATAACCACAGCCTGTCCGGCGTAAGAAGGGTCGGTCAACACCTCCAGATAACCGGTCATCGAGGTATTAAACACGATTTCACTGATCATCTCCCGTGTCGAACCAATGCTTGTTCCGGAAAAGACGGTTCCGTCCTCCAAAATAAGAAACGCTTTCATATATTCACCTTATCCCTTCGTGTAATATTATCAGGTAAGCGGAGATCGAAAGCCTCATACTCTGAAAAAAAGGCAGCCTGCGCAAGCACAACCCACCCTTTTTATGTTCATCTTCTTCGACAAAACATGTCTCCGCAAATCGAACTGATTATACTACAAGATAAGACAATTTTCAACTGTTATTCATAATAATGCATATAGTCCCCCCTGCGGATCTTCCTTCCTCTGCACGCCGGAATTTCCCTGAATGAATTTCTTTCCTATTCTCACCATATCCGATAATCTACATACAATAATTGTAATAGAGCCAAAGAGGTAACCCATATGAATGTTTTGTCTCCCGCACAGGCGGATACTCCGGATAAAGGACGGCTGCAGATCAATATTACATCTGAAATAGATTCTTTTCCCGTCCCGGACGCCACTGTCAACATCTCCTACACCGGCGTCCCCGAAAGCCAGCTGGAACAGCTGACGACAGATTCCTCCGGCCAGACCGGGACGATCGAGCTGGACGCGCCCCCGGTGGAATACAGTCTGGATCCCGAAAATGAAATACAGCCCTATTCCGAATACACCCTGCAGATAGAGGCTCCGGGATACGAACCCATCACCATTGCCGGAACAGAAATTCTGGCGGACGTAACCGCGCTGCAAAACGTACAGCTGCGGCCGCTGAACGCCACGGAAGACGAAGATAACGTCTTCGTGATCCCCGCGCACACGCTCTATGGAAATTATCCGTCCAAAATCCCGGAGGACGAGATCAAACCCGTAAATGAAACCGGTGAAATCGTCCTGAACAGAGTTGTCGTTCCGGAATATATCGTCGTACACGACGGCAGTCCACGGGACAATACCGCGCAGAATTACTATGTGAGATATCGGGATTACATCAAAAACGTCGCGTCCAGCGAAGTCTACGCCACCTGGCCGCAGAACGCGATCCGAGCCAACATTCTCGCGATCATGTCCTTTACACTGAACCGGGTATATACGGAATGGTACCGAAAGATATGGTATTTCATGGTGAGAGAACACTTGCGTTTGATGAATTGATTATTGGTTTATCGGAAAAGAAAACCGGCGCTATGGAAAAGCCATTGAATCGGACAAGCAGTTATCTATATAAACTGGATACTATTTATTGAAACGTATGTTATCACAGTTTGCGGAAAAATGCAATTTTTTGCGGAAATTAAAATCGCTTCCAAAATTGAAAAAGTAACTTCTACCGTTTCCTTTCCTGGTAGAAGTTATCTCTGCACAAGTAGCATTTACTCCTGCATAGGGCGTATTATATTCA
>CANRMH010000032.1 GCA_947631695.1 uncultured Lachnospiraceae bacterium
GGCAACGATCCTGACTTTGATTACGGTCGGCAAGATGCTGGAGGCCAGATCAAAGGGGAGAACCACGGACGCGCTGAAAAGCCTGATCCGGCTGGCTCCTAAAACGGCGACAGTCATGCGTGGAGAAAGAGAGATCCAGGTTGCTGTCGATCAGGTGAGACAGGGGGATATCTTCATAGTCCGTCCGGGAGAGAATATACCTGTGGACGGGGTTGTGCTGGAGGGCGGAAGCGCGGTGAACGAGTCCGCTTTGACAGGAGAGAGCATTCCGGTAGATAAAGCTTTCGGGGACTCGGTGTCGGCCGCGACTATGAACCAGTCCGGTTTTCTTAAATGCCGGGCGACGAGGGTCGGGGAAGACACGACGCTGTCGCAGATCATTCAGATGGTGAGCGATGCGGCTGCGACCAAAGCCCCGATCGCCAAAGTGGCGGATAAGGTATCCGGCGTGTTTGTTCCGGCGGTGATCGCCGTGGCGGTAGTTACGACGTTTGTCTGGCTTCTTGCGGGAGAGAGCGTTGGATTCGCATTGGCAAGGGGAATTTCCGTTCTGGTCATCAGCTGTCCCTGCGCGCTGGGACTTGCCACGCCTGTTGCGATCATGGTAGGAAACGGTATGGGTGCGAAGAACGGAATCATGTTCAAGACGGCGGTTTCGCTGGAAGAGACCGGAAAGATACAGATCGCCGTCATGGATAAGACGGGGACGATTACCAGAGGAGAACCTGAGGTTACGGATATCTTTCCGGCAAAGGATTCGACGGAGACGGAGCTTTTGACGCTGGCTTACACACTCGAGAAGAAAAGCGAGCATCCGCTGGCGGGAGCAATCCGGAATTATGCGGGGGAAAGGAATATAACGGCAGGCGAGACGGAAGATTTCAAAGTCCTGCCCGGAAATGGCCTGACAGCCAGAGAAGGAAACGCGCTGCTTAGCGGCGGAAATTACAAATTTATCTGTGAACATGCGCACGTTTCCGACGAGATGAAGAAACAGTCCGAGAAATATGCCAGGGACGGCAAGACCCCGCTTTTCTTTGCGAAAGACGGAAAACTGGCGGGCGTGGTCGCGGTTGCGGACGTGATCAAGGAGGACAGCCCGCAGGCGGTCAGGGAGCTGCAGAACATGGGCATTCATGTGGTTATGCTGACCGGGGACAATGAGCGGACGGCGAAAGCAATCGGCAGGCAGGCCGGGGTGGACGAAGTGATCGCGGGCGTTCTGCCGGATGGAAAGGAAGCCGTCGTCCGTGCGATGATGCGAAAAGGGAAGGTAGCCATGATAGGCGATGGGATTAATGACGCGCCCGCTTTGACAAGAGCGGATATGGGAATCGCCATAGGGGCCGGAACCGATATCGCCATCGACGCGGCGGACGTGGTGCTGATGAAGAGCAGATTGAGCGATGTGCCGGCGGCAATCCGGCTGAGTCGGGCGACGCTCCGGAATATCCATGAGAATCTGTTCTGGGCGTTCTTCTATAACGTAATTGGAATACCGCTCGCGGCCGGGGTGTGGATTCCCATCTTCGGCTGGAAGCTGAATCCCATGTTCGGGGCGGCCGCAATGAGCCTGTCCAGCTTCTGCGTGGTGATGAATGCCCTGAGATTGAATCTGTTCCGGATGTATGACGCCGGAAAAGATAAAAAAATGAGAAGAAAAAAGAAAGAGGAGGAAGAGATAATGCAAAAAACAATGAAGATCGAAGGAATGATGTGCGGACACTGCGAGGCGAGGGTAAAGAAGTGCCTGGAGGCGATCGCAGGAGTGGAAGCTGCGGAAGTCAGCCATGAGAAGGGGACAGCCGTTGTGACACTGAAGCAGGATGTCGCCGATGATGTGCTGAAGAAAGCGGTGGAGGATCAGGATTATACGGTGACGGGGATTGAATAGCCCGCCGGGGAGAAAGCCTGTATTTCGCAGAAATGGAGAAGGTACGACATGAGTCAAAGATGTACAAAATGCGGCGCAGTGCTGGAGGATAAATATCAGAGAACCGGAGTATTGCCCCAGATGCCTGTGTAGAAAAGTACAGAAGAAAAGAAAGCGGAGCCTTTGTGCGGTATGAGTGGATAGATACTGCGCAAAGGCTTTACTTAGTGCCGCAGTAAAAATAATCCCCTGCTATGCTGTTTTGCAAAGTATTTGATATATTATGACCATTCTTTTTTTCTGAGAGGTTTTATGTAGTTCTTTTTTAAATCACGGATATTTCCGAAAAAAGCTATTTCAGATTTAGAAATAGGAAGCAGAGAATTAAAAACCGAGGACAGTATTTTGCTTACTTCAACCTGTCCATTGTCATAGTAAATCTTTACATCATCAAAGGAAAGAAAATCTTCATAATGGTCGTGAATGAATTGTGATATCTGTTTGGAAAGCTTTCCTGTGGCTTCAACGACATCGGAGGTATTTTTCTTTTCTATGTAAAAGCACTTATATCGGATGTTGATCTGCCGTATGAAAGCGACCATTTTGTTGAAAATGTGACGACGTTCCTTTATAGTCATATTTTTGTAAATTTCTTCCCTGCGTATGATGGGGCCTGTATGAATACAAAGGTTATCCAGACTAAGATATGAGAGTTCTTGATTCAGCTTTGTAATGGAAGGCTGACTGTTTGTAAAAAATGGCGGGGAACTTCCCCGCCAGTGAAGGACCTGGGTCTTACGACCAGCCCAAAAGAAATCATTGATTCCTACACAATTAGTATATGCTGAAACGGACATAAAATCAACAGAAATCTTATAAAAAGTATATATGTCCGCGTGGGATATAACCATCGGCATCAGTTGCATCTCCCCATCCGTTCGTGTTACACTATAGCAAATGGCAATTACAGTTTTGTCATATGTCAAAGCATGAATTTCAGGAGATGATGCGCGATGAGAAAAAAGAAACTGGCGGTTTTGTTTCCGGGAATCGGGTACACCTGCGACAAGCCGCTGTTATACTACGGCGGGAAACTGGCCGCGTTTTGCGGATATGAAGTGTGGCGGGTGACCTATGGGAATTTTCCGTCTGATGTAAAGAAAGATGCGGAAAAAATGGAGGCTGCCGCTCAGAGCGCGCTGAAGCAGGCGGAAAAGCTTCTGAAGGACGAAGATTTTTCAGAACGGGAGATCCTGTTTCTCTCCAAAAGCATCGGCACGGTCGTGGCGGCTGCCTACGCAAAAAAACATGACCTGCGGGTGAAGAGCGTTTCCTTTACGCCGGTGGAGCAGACGTTTCTCTACGCGGAGGGCGAGGGGATCATGTTCCACGGGACGGCGGATCCCTGGACAAAGGACACGGAACGGATCCAGAAAAAGTGTGGGCGGATCGGGCAGAAACTGTACCTTGTGGACAGCGGAAACCATTCTCTGGAGACCGGGGATGTGACAGCGGATATCCGGAACCTGGAGGAGATTATGCAGCGGGTGAAGGAATATATCGGTTATCGCTTTTACGGGTGGGAATGTGCGGATGTGAAGCCTGTTTCCAAAAAGTATGCGGCAGTCAAAAATCCGAGGATGCTGTACGATCTGTTGTCCGAAGTCTGGTGCGCGGATACCTGCGCGCCCAGGATGCGGGGAGATTGGACGCCTGAAAACCGGACGTTAGGCCAGTGTTCCATTACAGCGTTTCTGGCGCAGGATATTTTTGGAGGAAAGGTCTGCGGGATTCTTCGGCCGGGCGGGAATTATCACTGTTATAACGTAATCCGGAACAGTTCCGTGAGGTTCATTTTGCGAAAGAAGAGAAGCGTCAGCGGTATGAATATTTGAAGAAAATGCTTCGCAGCCTCCTGTAAAACAAATGCCGTTCGGGCGCTGTCGGACTGCGCTGGGATTTTGAGCATGGCTGGCATTTTTATCGGACACCTGAACCTGTAGCCTGTATCTAACAGATATGGGCAAAGGAGTGGTGAACGGTGAAAGGTTACAACACGGAGGACGGTTACATGGGATACGTGGACGGAGGGTATCGGCTCTTCGCCAGCGAAGCGGATTACAGGGAATGGATGGAAGGCTGACATTCCCGGATGGGAGGCCGGTATTATGCCGAGGGGAACAAACCAGAAATTTAAACTCTATCGTCTTGCACAGATCATGCTGGAAAAGACGGACGACGACCACTACATTACCATGCCGGAAATACTGACCGCCCTGGAGGAATACGGGATAACGGCGGATCGCAAGAGCATCTACAATGATCTGCGTGATCTGGGCGTACTGGGAATCGAAGTGGAGGGCGAGCCGGTGGGAAACCGCTATCATTATCATGTGGTGGATCGTCCGTTTGAGCTGCCGGAACTGAAGCTTCTGGTCGATGCCATCCAGTCCTCCAAATTTATCACGGAGCGGAAGACGAATGACCTGATCCGGAAGCTGGAGCGGCTGGTCAGCAGGTATGACGCGATGAAGCTGCAGCGCCAGGTGTATGTTTCCGGCAGGATCAAGACGATGAATGAGAGCATCTACTATACCGTGGATGCCATTCACAATGCGATCGCGGAAAATAAAAAGATCCGTTTCCAGTATTTTCAGTGGAACGTGAAAAAGAAGATGGAACTGCGGCATGACGGCGCCTGGTATCACATCAGCCCCTGGGGACTCTCCTGGGAGCATGAGAATTATTACCTTGTCGGGTATGACTCCCATTCCGGGCAGATCCGGCATTACCGCGTCGACAAGATGCTGCATATTGAAATGACGGATGAGAAACGAGAAGGGAAGGAACACTTCAAAAAGCTGGATATGGCGGATTATGCAAAAAAGAGTTTTGGTATGTTCGGCGGGAAAGAGCAGGCAGTGAAGCTTCGGGTGGCGAATGAGCTGGCGGGGGTTGTCATTGACCGGTTTGGAAAAGCTGTGATGATGATCCCCGAGGATGAGGGACATTTCACGGTAAAAGTTGATGTTTATGTCAGCAGCCAGTTCATCGGATGGATTTTTTCTCTGGGAGATGGCGTGAGGATCGTCGGACCGGAGGAAGTCGTGGAGCAGATGAAACAGGAAGCGCAGAGATTGATGCGGCAGTATTTTTAGAATCACAGGGTGTAAACGGAGGAGTACGAATGAGTGAGCGAAAGCAGATTGACAGTCAGACATGGAGTTTTGAGGAGGAGGGAGTTCGGTTCTTCCTTCTGACAGGGACGGAGAGGGCGCTGCTGATCGACAGCGGGATGCAGACGCACAACGCCAGGGAGCTTGCGCGGGAGGTCACGGATTTACCGCTGTCTCTGCTTAATACCCACGCAGATCCCGATCATATCGGAAGCAACAGGGAATTTGACGAGTTTTATATGCACCCTTCCGAGTGCGTCAACTTTTACGGGAAGCAGAAGCGCAGCGGGAAGATCGTGCCCGTCTGGGATAGAGAGGTCATCGATCTCGGGGATCGGATTTTGCGCGTCATTGCCATGCCGGGGCATACGCCGGGCAGCATCGCTCTGCTGGATGAGCGGAACCGACGCCTGTTTTCCGGCGATCCGGTGCAGGACGGCCGCATTTTTATGTTTGGCGAGGGACGGGAAATGCACGCTTACATCCATAGCATGGAGAGATTGAGGAATCTTTCGGATTCCTTTGATGAAATTTATCCGTCTCATGGGAGCTGTCCGATCCGTCCCGCTGTCATTTCACAATTGATTGATGCGGCGGAGGAGATTCTCTCCGGGGATGTGTGCGGCGTGGAAGAGGAGATGTTTGGCCAGCCGGTTTGTGCTTACGATATGGGCGTCGCAGTTTTTCTGTGTGACAGGGAAATCTTCAAACGATATTAAGAATAAAACAATGGAATCTTAAAGGCATTTGGGTCTCTGTGCGATAGAATCAATATCGGGCGGAGGCCTGATTTTTTGTCTGGCGGGAGATATCGATTTCTGTTAGACAAAAAATGCTTTGAAGGATTCTATTTTATACAGAGGAAGGTGGACAGGATGAATATGCAGGGCGACGCAGACGTAAGGAAGAGAAGAAAGAGGAGGAAAAGGCGGAGGAGGCGCAGGAATTTCCAGGTGATCGCAGCGGCAGCCATAGTGATTGCCGCATTGTCAGCAGTGCTGCTGTGGGTCTCCGGACAGCCTGGGGGGGGGTGGAGCGACAAGCTCCGCTCTGCGGGAGAGGGAGAGGTTTCCGGTCTGTATTGGGACATGGACGGAGAAGAATTGTACAGCCCGCACGCGATCCTGATGGAATTGAATTCCGGAGAGATCCTTTACAGCCGGAAAGAGGATGAGAAGATCTATCCGGCGTCTCTGACAAAGATGATGACGGCGATTCTCACGATCGAGCAGATCGATTCCCTGGAGGAGAGGCTGACTGTCCCGGAATCGATCTTCCCGCAGCTTTACGCCGAGGACGCCTCGATGGCGGGATTCGATCCGGGCGAGGAGGTGTCGTGCCGGGATCTGCTCTATGGTATGCTGCTCCCCTCAGGGGCGGAGTGCTGCCTGACGGCGGCGGAGTGGATCGCCGGATCGGAGGAAGGATTTGCGGAGATGATGAACCGGAAGGCGGCGGAGATTGGGATGGAACATACGCATTTTACAAATTCCACCGGACTGCACCAGGCGGAACACTACTCTACGGCGGAGGATCTCGCCGCGCTCCTTCGGTATGCGCTGCAGAATCCGGAGTTCCGGGAGATTTTTACGAGCAGGACGCATGTGACGTCGCCGACGAACCGGCACCCGGACGGGTTGACGCTTTGGAGTACGATGTATGAATCAATGGATGAGGTCGAAATCGCGAACGGAAAAATTCTGGGCGGAAAGACAGGCTATACTCCGGAGGCTGGGCTGTGTCTTGCCAGCCTTGCCAATATAGGAGGAACAGAATATATACTCGTCACTGCCGGGGCGCGCGGATCCCACGACACGGAGCAGTATCATATTCTTGACGCGGTTCATCTTTACAGCGGGATTGAAGGATAAGTTCAGGAATGGGGAGGCCGGCTTCGGTTCGGAGAGTTGTTGACAATTTTTTTCTCAGGAATATAATAGATTCGTGAAAATTTTCATGGAGAAACGGATATGAGAAAAAATACGGCTCAATCGGAAAAACAGGGAAATCTGTTTATTTTTATTACAGGAGTTTTGTGGGGGCTGATCGGAGTTTTCGTAAAAGAACTGCAGCGCAGTCAGGCCACGGCGGAACAGATCAGCTTCATGAGAGTGGGATTTGCATTTCTGATCATGGCCGTTCTGTGTCTGGGAAGGTATGGACTGCAGTCGTTTCGGGTCAGCAGGAGGACGCTGGCGATATGTGCGCTGCTGGGCGTTGTCTGTCACGGAGTCTACAATATCTGTTACAGTTATGCGGTGATGAGAGCGGGGGTGGCGGTCAGTGCGGTGTTGCTGGATATCGCTCCGGTGTTTGCGCTTTTGTGGTCGAGGATTCTGTTTGGGGAAAAGTTCAGTAAATGGAAGCTGCTGGCTGTGGGAGTCAATGTCGCGGGCTGCGTTCTGACTGTGACGAATGGAAGGCTGGATGTTCAGACATTTGCGCTCTCCGGTATCTTCTTCGGAGCCGGAGCCGGGATCTGTTATTCTTTGACCGCCGTTATAGGGAAGTTTGCAATTGAAAAAACCAATCCTTTTATCATTAATATGTATAGTTTCCTGGCGGCCGCGCTGTTTCTGGGTGTCCGGATGCAAATCGGACGCCGCAGCTTTTCCGTGAGCGCAAGGACGTGCGTCTGGGGGTTCCTGTATGCGCTGGTTCCGACGGCGATCGCGTATGTATTTTATTATCAGGGAATTTCAAAGGTGACGGAAAACAGCAGGGTGCCGGTGATCGCTTCTGTGGAGATCGTCGTTGCCGCCATACTGGGCGTGGCGGTATACCGTGAGCCTTTGGGGTTTGCGAGCGGGATCGGAATCGTCCTGGTGCTGCTTTCCATTGTGCTGATGAATCGAAAATCCGGGCAGAACGTTACTCCGTGATGTGCTGTTCGCGGATCCAGTCCATCATTTTTTCGATCGCCGGATTTTGATTTGCCGGATTGCGGCAGATTTCAAAGTCGATCGTTTCCTCTGTCTGGTCCTCTTTCAGCAAAGGAATGATCACCAGGTTTTTAGCGGTATGGATGTAGCGGACTGCGTATTCCGGGAGGATGGCGATTCCCAGCCCCGCGGAGACCAGCAGGAGTACGGTCTGAACTTCGGGATCCCGCAGAGCGATGCGGGGAATAAATCCTCCCCGGTTGTAGCACAGCAGGACTTCTTCCGTCTCATCGTCGGTGCGCCCCTCCGGGCGCATAATGATAAAATCCTCTTCCGCCAGATCACGGTAGCGCAGCGACAGCCTGTTTTCCAGTGGATGTCCGGGGTACAGGACGGCGACTAAGGGGAATTTCTTCATAAAATAATGGCTCAGATTCGGATATTCCCGGAACTGCGGGGAAAGATTAAAGATAATGTCACAGTCGCCGTTCTCGAGATGGCGGTAGAGCATGCCGGAGTTGTCGCGCAGCAGTTTATAAGAAATATTTGGATACCGCTCGCGGAAGTCCCGCAGCGTACGGGAAAAGTTGCTCTGTTCATATCCGCGTGCGAAACCGATATTCAGAACGCCGGAGAAACCCTCCGCGGCGGTTCTTGCCAGTTTGATCGCTTCATCCGAATGGTTCAGGAGGGAACGGGCTTTGGCCAGATAGACCTTTCCGGCGGCTGTCAGTTCCACGTGGTGCTTATCCCGGATCAGAAGAGGAACGCCTACCGTCCGCTCCAGAGACTGGATCTGGAGGGTCATGGCTGTCTGTGAGATGAAGCATTTTTTTGCAGCTTTCGTAAAGTTCAGGCTTTCCGCCACTGCGATAAAGTATTCCAACTGTTTCAGGTTCATAGTTTTCTCCTTTGGCGATAAGTTTTACTTATTATAAATTATATTCTTTGAATTTGCAACTTTGCTGCGGATTTCTTATAATTTCTTTATAGTTCGGCGGTTCCTGTTCAGACCAGGCCGTGGCACTTGCTGATGAGGCCGTAAGAAAGTGATTCAGGAGGTGGTTTGGCAGTGCAAGCCGAATAGAAAATGAAGGATAGGAGATGCAGGGAATGAAAAAGTTTAAAGATTTTTATGAGGGCGGATATGCAAAGTATGTCCTGCCCGGCGTACTGCTTCAGTCGGTTCTGATCGGCGGCGGATACGCGACAGGACGTGAGATTTATTCTTACGGTGCAAAATTCGGAGCGATGGGGTGGATTTCAGGATTGACGATCGGGATCGGATTTGCCCTGTTTGCCTTCCTGACCTTTGAGATCTACCGGATGTATAAGGTGTACGATTACAAGAACTTTATCAAAAAAGTGATCGGGCCTCTCTGGCCGGTGATGGACATCCTGACCGTGCTGATCGCGATCATGCTGATCGCTGTGATGGCTGCGGCGACAGGGAGTATTTTTGAGCAGGTCAATCTGCCGAACATCCTTGGATCCGTGGTGATTGTGCTGATCTGCGGACTCTTGAATTTCAAGGGTTCAAAGATGATCGAGAAATTTGAGTCCATCGGCACTATTCTGCTTTACGGCGGATACATCCTCTTTACCATCGTCGTTCTGGTGAAGAGGGGCAGCAATATCGCTACGGTATTTTCCAACATGGATACCAGCGCTTACGACGGTAAGGTGACGATTCTTCTTTGTATCTGGACGGGAATTCTCTATGTCGCGTACAATATCAATGCGATCCCGATGGGAATGTTCTCCCTGACGAGACAGACGAAGCGCAAAGAGACGATCTGGTCAGGCATTATTGCGGGACTTCTGATGGTGATTCCGTGGTTCCTTTCCTATTTTGCCATGATGTGTTTCTACGGAGATCCATCGATTGTCGGAGCGGATGTGGAAACTCCCTGGACGAAGATGATCGTGGCGGTCAACGGAGGGACGGCGCTTCTGGTACTTTTCAGTGTCGTGATGGGATGGACGCTGGTGGAGACGGCGACCGGCTGTATCCACATGATCATCGATCGGTTTGACGTGGCGCTGGTGGAAAAGGGACATGAAAAGATGACCGATGCAAGGCGCGGGATCATCACCGTCGTGACGCTCGTTCTGGCCTTGATCCTCTCGCGTATCGGAGTGGTGACGCTGATCGAGAAGGGCTACAGTATTTTGTCCTACGGATTTATCATCTTCTATCTGCTCCCGACCCTGCTGATCGGCGGGTACAAGATTATCCGCTATAAAGGTGCAAAATAGAGGGACTGGCAGAGATTTCAGCAGACAGAGTATAGAGAAAGAAGGTTATTTGGAATGAAAAATGTTGGTTACTATAATGGGGAGATCGGACCTTTGGAGGAAATGAAGATCCCCATGCTGGATCGCGCGGTCTATTTCGGGGACGGCTGCTACGACGCGACGACCTATGCGAACAATCGGATTTTTGCGCTGGAGGATCATCTGAACCGCTTCTACAACAGCTGTAAGATGCTGGAGATCCCGTTCCCGCTTTCCCGCGAGGAACTGACTGCGGAACTTCAGAAATGCATTGACGCGAACGAAGAGGATCACGGGATGCTCTACTGGCAGTGTTCCCGCGGTACGGGGATGCGGATGCACAATTTCCTGCCAGACGATGTGAAGCCGAATCTGATGATCTTCACCGTTCCCTGCGAGCTGATCCCCCTGGACGTGACGTTCCGGCTGATCTCGATGGAGGACACCCGGTTTTTACACTGCAATATCAAGACGCTGAACCTGATCCCGAGTGTGATCGCTTACCAGCGCTGTATCGAGGCGGGATGCCAGGAGACGGTCTTCCACCGCGGCGGGCGCGTGACGGAGTGCGCGCACAGCAATATCCTGATGATCAAGGACGGCGTTCTGTGTACGCCTCCCAGGGACAACCTGATCCTTCCGGGAATCACGCTGAAACATCTGCTGATGCTGGCGGAGAAGAACGGGATCCCCACCAGGGAGGAGGCCTTTACGATGGATGAATTGAAGGAGGCCGACGAGGTGATCATCAGCAGCTCCGGCGGCTTGTGCATCGCGGCCGTGGAGCTGGATGGAGCGCCGATCGGCGGAAAGGATCCGAAGACGCTGAAGACGCTGCAGGATGAGTATGAAAAATATTATTATGCGGACACCCATCCGGAGGGTTAGAAGGATCAATAGTTTGTGTGAATACAGTGCAGGGCGGGAAGAAATTCCCGCCCTGTTTGCGGAAAAAAGAAAGATTACGAGCTGTACCTGACGCGGTACGCCGGATCTGCGGTCTGAAATTCCGCGTAAGTCTTCCGGATCAGGATGACCGCGATGGCGAAGGTCAGGAGATCCGACAGGGGCATGGAGTATAGCACGCCGTTCAGCCCGAAGAAGACCGGGAGCAGAAGCGCGAGTCCCACGCCGAACACAACCTCCCGTATCATGGACAGCATGGTGGACGCCGCCGCTTTTCCCATCGCCTGCAGGAAAATGAAGCATGCCTTGTTGACGCAGGCAAACACGATCATGCACAGATAAATTCGGAAGGCTCGGACCGCGAAGTCCGTATAATAGCTGCTTTCATTTGCCGCGCCAAAGATTGCAATGAGCCGTCCCGGAAAAACCTCGACGATGATCAGGGCGAGAACGCCGACCGCGGCCTCTGCAACCAGAAGATGGGAGAACAGACTCCGAACCCTGCGCTTCAAGCCTGCCCCCATATTGTAGCCGGCAATCGGAATACAGCCTGCCGCCATGCCGACGACGATTGAGATAACAATCTGGAAAAATTTCATGACGATCCCAACTACCGCCATCGGGATCTGCGCGTACTGCTCCTGTCCAAAGACGGGATCTAACGCCCCATATTTTCGGATCATATTGTTGATGGCCGCCATCGCGGCGACCAGCGAAATCTGCGACAGAAAGCTGGTAATGCCGAGGATCAGGGTTCTCACAGAGATCTGAAAGTCAATGGAAAAGTCGGATTTGCCGGGGCGGATCAATTTCATATGGAACAGATACCATACGGCCAGAAGCGCCGTGACAATCTGACCGATCACGGTGGCGACAGCCGCGCCCATCATCCCCCATTTGCACACAAAGATAAACACAGGGTCAAGGATCAGGTTGACGACCGCTCCCGCCAGAGTGGAAAGCATAGCAAATTTCGGCGAGCCGTCTGCGCGGATGATCGGATTCATCGCCTGCCCGAACATGTAGAAGGGGATGCCGAGGGAAATCCAGAAGAAATATTCCCCGGAATAGCGGAAGGTTTCTGCGTTGACTGTTCCGCCGAACAGCGTGAGGATCGGATTTGCGAAAATAAGATAGACCGCGCAGAGCAAAATGCTGCCTGCCAGGATCATGACGACGGAGTTCGCAACGCTTTTCCGCGCGTCCTCCGGTTTCTGCTTCCCGAGGCTCAGACTGACGAAGGTACAGCAGCCGTCGCCGACCATGACGGCGATCGCCAGGGCGACCACTGTGAGAGGAAAGACCACCGTGTTGGTTGCGTTGCCGTAGGAGCCGAGATAATCGGCGTTTGCAATAAAAATCTGATCCACGATATTGTATAATGCGCCGACCAGAAGTGAAATGATGCAGGGAACGGCGTATTGACGCATGAGTTTACCGATCGGCTCGTTCCCTAAAAACTGGTTTGTTTCTGTTTTCATGTTCTTCTTCCTTTCTTGCATATCAGAAACTTTTGCTTTCTGGGAGACGAAGTTTCCAAGAAAATAAAAATACAACGTGCAGCGCTCAACCGGATTTACGCAGTGAGAGCTACACGTTGTACGTTTATTATATTTTGGAACGGTTTTGCTGTCAAAGGGGATTTTGCACAAAAATATCCGGGGAATACGCTGTGAAATTTGCGAATGGATTTCATTGACACATCAAAAGATTGGGTGTACCATACGGACAGCAACAGGCCGAAGCGCAGGGCGCGGGTACTGGGAAGGAATACACGGCAGGGAAGGAATATACGGTATGAGCAAGGAGATCACGATAGAAGAACTGGAGCAGATTTCAGGGACAAAGCGTATCATCGACGTCCGGTCCAGGGAACATTTTGAAAAGGGAACCTATCCGGGGGCGGAGAATATCCCGCTGGAAGGCTTTGACGCGCGAAAGATCGCAGCCTCGGCCGGCGAACCGGTGTACCTGTTGTGCCATACCGGCGACAAAACGCTGGAACTTGCGGAGGAGCTGGAGAATCTGGGATGCACGGCGTACAGTATTCGCGGAGGGTATCACAGCTGCCTGAGGAGAGAGCTGAGGCGGATCGTGGAGAGTGAAGAACTGTCAGCCGAGCGGCGCAAGAGAGCAGAGCGCAGCATTATCAAGGGATTCCGCAAGCAGCTCTGGTCGCCTTTTACACGGGCGCTCAGGGAATACCGGCTGATCGAGGATGGAGACAGGATTGCCGTCTGCATTTCCGGCGGCAAGGATTCCATGCTGATGGCAAAACTGTTTCAGGAACTTTTGCGGCATGGGAAACAGAATTTTGAAGTTGTATTTCTTGTTATGAACCCCGGATATAACGAGCTGAATTACCGGACGATCACGGAAAATGCCAGGCTGCTCGGCATCCCGATCCATGTATTTGAGACGGAGATTTATGATATTGTGGCGGGCGCTGCGGGACAGTCCGGCTCGCCCTGTTATCTCTGCGCCAGAATGCGCAGGGGATATCTTTACAGCAGGGCGAAGGAGCTTGGATGCAACAAGATTGCACTGGGACATCACTATGACGACGTGATAGAGACCATACTGATGGGGATGCTGTACAGTTCCCAGATACAGACGATGATGCCGAAGCTTCACAGTACAAACTTTGAAGGGATGGAGCTGATCCGGCCCCTGTATCTGATCCGTGAGAGGGACATTATCCGCTGGCGGGACTACAACGAGCTGCACTTTATCCAATGCGCCTGCCGCCTTACGGAGAGCTGCGTCTCCTGCGGCGGGACGGAGCAGGGATCCAAGCGCGGAGAGATCAAAGAACTGATCCGGCAGCTCGCGCAAAAAGAACCGCTGATCGAAAAAAATATTTTCCGCAGCGTCGAGAATGTAAATCTGAACACGGTAATCGCCTACAAACAGGATGGAGTGAAACACCATTTTCTGGATTCCTACAGAAAGGGAGGCCATACAGATGAAAGAAGAGAAGTATCAAACCCCGGATCACATCCGGATCCGGGGCGGACGGGTGCATAATCTGAAAAATATTGACGTGGACATCCCGCTCCACAAAATCGTGGGCGTCGCGGGGGTTTCCGGTTCCGGGAAATCCTCGCTGGCTCTCGGGATCCTGTATGCGGAGGGTTCCAGACGCTACCTGGAGTCGCTGTCCACCTATACGAGAAGGCGAATGACGCAGGCGGAGAAAGCGCAGGTGGACGAGGTCCTGTATGTCCCGGCCGCGCTTGCACTGCGGCAGCGTCCCGGCGTTCCGGGAATAAGGAGTACGTTTGGGACGGGTACGGAGCTGCTGAATAATCTGCGGCTGATGTTCTCGCGCCTCGCCCATCACCGCTGCCCGAACGGGCATGAGGTACAGCCGTCCCTGAGGGTCGCGGCGGGACTTGATCTGGTCTGTCCCGAGTGCGGCGAACGCTTTTTTGCCCCGGGTGCGGAGGAACTGGCGTTCAACAGTCAGGGCGCCTGCAAATGCTGTGACGGTACCGGGATCGTCTGGATCGTGGACGAATCGACGCTGGTGCCGGATGAGTCCCTGTCCATCGACGAGGGCGCGGTGGCTCCGTGGCAGACTTTGATGTGGTCGCTGATGAAGGACATTGCCAGGGAGATGGGCGTCCGTACCGACGTGCCGTTTCGGGAGCTGACAGAGAAGGAGCGGGAGATCGTCTTCCACGGTCCCGCGGTGAAGAAGCATATCATCTATCAGAACCGAACCAGCGGCGCTGCGGGCGATATGGATTTTACCTATTTTAACGCAACCTATACGGTTGAAAACGCCCTTTCAAAGGTCAAGGATGAAAAGGGAATGAAGCGTGTGGAGAAATTTCTCCGCCAGGACGTCTGCCCGGAGTGCGGCGGCACAAGGCTGAGCGAGAGAGCGCGCTCTCCGAGGCTTCGCGGAATCTCTCTGGCGCAGGCCTGTACTATGACGCTGTTAGATCTGATCGAGTGGGTGGCGGGGATCCCGGCCTCACTTCCCGGGGGAATGCGGCCCATGGCGGAGAGCATCTGCGAGTCCTTCCGGGGCGCCGCGAGGCGGCTGATGGATCTGGGGCTTTCCTATCTGACGCTGGACCGCGCCGCTTCCACGCTCTCCACCGGCGAGAGGCAGAGGATGCAGCTTGCGCGCGCGGT
>CANRMH010000033.1 GCA_947631695.1 uncultured Lachnospiraceae bacterium
CCTGGTTCCCGAGAAAGGACTATGACCGCGCGAAGCTGGAAGGCGTGAGGGATCCGAACTGGATGATGATCCTTCCGCTTGCCGTGTTTTCTGTTATGATCCTCCTGATCGGCGTCCATGCGCAGCCGCTGCTCGCGTTTGTGCAGAAGATTGCCGGCGGGGTGTTGTAGGAGGGGGACTGTCGCGATGAATGGAAATGAAAAGAAAAATGTGGGAAATCATATCTCCGCCGCGGTAACTATCGCTGTGTTCCTGGCGGCAGCGGCGCTGTTTATCCTGTATGTGCGCAGAGGGGAGGCGGCGTTTGTGCTTCCGGAGGTCTGCGGGCTGGGATTATCCTTCCGGGCGGACGGCTTTCGGGTGATCTTTGCGCTCGTGACGGCGTATATGTGGATGATGACGACGCTGTTTTCCGGCGAATACCTGAACCACTCCCGGCATACGGCGCGGTATTACCGTTTCCTGCTGATCACGCTGGCGGCCATGCTGGGACTGTTTCTGTCGGACGATCTCTTTACGGCGTTCGTCTTCTTTGAGATCATGTCCATGGCGTCCTACGTGTGCGTGATCCATGAAGAGAAGCAGGACGCGCTGGACGCGGGAGCCGTCTATCTGGCGGTCGCCGTGATCGGCGGTATGGTCACGCTCATGGGCCTTTTTATGCTGTACCATACGGCGGGAACCCTGAAATTTGACGAACTTCTTCCCGCATGCAGGGAAGTATTTGGCGAAAACCGCGCGTGGATGTATGTGAGCGGCGCGTGTATCCTGTTTGGCTTCGGCGCGAAAGCGGGTATGTATCCGCTCCACATCTGGCTGCCGATCGCCCACCCGGCGGCTCCGGCTCCGGCCAGCGCCCTTTTGTCCGGCATCATCACGAAATCCGGCATCTTCGGAGTTCTCGTGATCAGCAGCAGGATTTTCCTGCATGACGGATACTGGGGAATGGTGATCCTGCTGTTCGGCGTGGTGACGATGCTGTGCGGGGGGATCCTGGCGCTCTTTTCCGTGGATCTGAAGCGGACTCTGGCCTGCTCTTCCATGTCGCAGCTTGGATTCATCTTCGTGGGGATCGGGATGATGGGCCTGCTGGGGGAGGAGAATGCCCTGGCCGTGCGGGGAACGATCCTGCACATGTTCAACCATTCCAATCTGAAGCTGGTGCTGTTCATGGCCGCGGGCGTGGTCGTGATGAATATCCATAAATTGAACCTGAACGACATCCGCGGTTACGGGCGGAAAAAGCCGCTCCTGATGTACGTGTTCCTGATGGGATCCCTGGGGATCGCCGGCGTGCCTCTGTTCAACGGCTATATCAGCAAGACGCTGATCCATGAGAGCATCGTGGAGTATATCGGCCTGTTGAATGAGGGAAGGGGCGCGCAGACCTTTGCCTTCGCGGCCGGGGCGGACGCAGCGGCCCTGTTTCGGGTGATCGAGTGGCTGTTCATTATCACGGGAGCCATGACGGTCGCATATATGCTGAAACTGTTTGCAGCGCTGTTTGTGGAGAAGAACCGGGACGCTGCGGTGCAGGAGTCGTTCGACGAGGAAAAACATTACTGCACGAAACTGACGGCGGCGGTGCTGGCCGTGTCGGCCACGGTACTTCCGGTGCTTGGGGTTCTGCCGCGCCTTACGCTGGATAAGCTGGCGGATATGGGGCAGGGATTCCTGCTCGGAGAAGCGCCGGAACATGCGGTGCAGTACTTCTCGCTGACGAATCTGCGCGGCGGGCTTTACTCGATCGTGATCGGCGTGCTGATCTACGTGGTTCTCGTGCGCGGCTGGATGATGGTGAAGGAGAAGGGCCAGGAGACGGCCTATGTGAACCGGTGGCCGCGGCGGCTGGATCTGTTGGAAGTCGTCTATAAACCGCTTGTGAATGTGGTGATTCCGGAAGTGCTGGGCTTTATCTGCCGCTGCGTGGACGGACTGACGGACGGGCTGATCGTGCTGGCGAGAAAGACGACGCACAGGCAGCTCTACGAGAAGGACATGGTGCCGAAGGGATACGGTTTGGCGGTCGCCGCGGGCGCTGCCTGCAATCTGGTGGTCGGCTGGCTGAATCGGACGGTGCTGCGGAAACATCCGCTGGAGAGGGATTATATTTTGAAATTTGCGGAGAATGAATATACGCTGAAACAGGCGAACCGTGTGATCACCGCCAGCATTTCCTTCAGTCTGCTGATGTTCAGTATCGGGATGATCGTGGTGGTACTCAGTCTGATGATCTGAGACGGAAATTGACAGGATAAAAAAACATATACTATAACAATAATTTTTTTAAAGGCGGGAGACGCGGGAGTGTTTCCCGCCTTTTTCCGTAATACTTCCGCGAAGAAAACGCAGAGTAAATAAAATTCCGCACAGCGTGTCAGTGCCGGAGGAATGTCCGATGGCGAGAAACGCGTCCGCAATGTCTCCGGCGCCGGAAATTTCACGCAGGGAAACCACGGCGCAGCTGAAGTAGGAGTCCAGAGCGCAGCGTAGGAACGCGCGGCTGATGTCGTTTGTATCGTTTAGATGGGAGCGGAGTTCCCGCTTCAATGCATGCGCGAAGGGATGTCCGGCCATGTGGCACAGGGTTAGGCCCGCCAGCACGCCGCACAGAAAATCGTCGCCGCAGGGAGTGAGTCCGGTCCCGAGTCCGATAAGCCGGGAGAGTTCGGAGGCGCAGACGTTCCAGCTTTCTTCGCGAAACATTGATAAAGCCCGTCTGATCCGGTCGCGCGCACAGGCAAGCATGGGATCGGAAACGGCAGTATCGGGGGAGAAGAAAAGCGGCCGGAAGCCGCCCGTATCCGCCAGGGACAGCGCGCGGATAATCTGCCGCGCCAGAGTGTCCGGCGCTTCCGTGCCGCGGCAGGGAGTCAGAAATAGGCGGACTTTCTCGGCGTACAGAAGGGAAAAGCTGTGGATCCCTTTGCTTCCGGTAATCTGCAGGATGCCTTCCCGGACGGCAAACGGCTGCCCGGGTTCGATTCCCAAACGCGCCATTTCAGATCCCGTAAGTTCCGAGATCAGGCTGATGGGGGACAGGGGAGAATCGGCGGCCTGTATGGATACCAGCCTGCCGCCGGCGGACAGATTGATTGTTTTTCTGTATACGGAGTGGACGACGCCGCTTTTTTCTGCATGCAGGAGGCATGCGGCGTAATCCGCCAGTCTGCGGATCTTATAGTTCATAGGACGGTTCTCCTTGCCTGACAGGTGAGATGGATGAATGTCTGCATTCACCTATATACAAAATAGTAGCAGAAATTTCAGAAAGGTACAATGAAAAAGTCTGATCGGGGGAAGGACGGAATATATTGAAAAATAACAAAAAAAGAAAGAATATTTTGTTAGTTACTCCGTATTGCAAGTGTTTTCATAATATTATAAAATGAAATTAACATTTAAAAAAGTGGTTAACCGGAAAATATTTATCAAGGAGGTATGGACGCATGTACGATTTATTAATTCGGAATGGGAAGCTTGTGACCCCCGACCGTATCTATGAGGCGGATGTCGCTATCAAGGACGGAAAGTATTCTGCTTTTCTTGCGCCCGGTACGGAAGCGGAGGCGAAAGAGACGATCGATGCAGGAGGAAATTATGTATTTCCGGGCATCATCGACTGCCATGCGCATCTGAACGAGCCGGGGTTTGAGTATCGGGAAGATTTCGAGACAGGTTCCCGCGCCGCCGTGGCCGCGGGGTGTACGACGCTGATCGATATGCCGCTCAACAATGATCCTTCCCTGATGAACAGGGAAATTTTTGATCTGAAGATGGGAAAGATCAGTAAGCATTCCTACGTGGATTTCGCTCTCTGGGGCGGATTGGTAGGCGACTATGACGATCAGCCGGGTTCCGTGAAGAACAACATGGCGGATCTGGTGGATCTGCACGAGGCGGGCGTGGCGGCGTTCAAGGGCTTCACCTGTCCAAACGGAGATCTGTTCCCGACGGTGAATATGGGCAATGTCCGCAAGGCGCTGGAGATTTTGAAACCTTACAACGCTCTGTGCGGATTCCACTGCGAAGAATTCGGGCAGGTGCTGGAGAGAGAGAAGGAAGCCAAAGCGAAAGAGGGAAGGACGAACGAGGAGAAGATCCGGGATTTCCTGGATTCCCACGACGTATGGACAGAGTATGTGGCGACAAAGAATGTGATCGATATGGCGAGGGCGACGGGGGGCCGCGTGCATATCTGCCATGTGAGCCATCCGATGGTGGCCCAGGTCGTAAAAGACGCGATACATGAGGGACTCCCGATTACAGCCGAGACCTGTCCTCACTATCTCGGATTCACCGAGGATTTTGTGTTTGAGAAGGGCGCTCCTGCGAAATGTACTCCGCCGATGCGCACAAAGGAGGATATGGAGAAACTCTGGGACTATGTTCTGGATGGAACCCTTTCCTGTGTCGGAAGCGATCACTCGCCCGCAGCGGACGAGGAGAAGGACAATGCGACGAAGGACATCTGGCATGCGTGGGGCGGCCTGAATTCGATTCAGTTCTTCCTGCCCATGATGTTTGATATGGTTGTACATAAGAAGGGATTAAGCCCGACTCTGATCGCGAAGGTGATGGACTACAACCCGGCAAAGATTTTCGGAATGTACGGCCGCAAAGGCGCGTTTGAGATCGGGTTTGACGGCGATATCGTGATCGTTGATCCGCAGAAGGCGTGGAAATGCGAGCAGGAAAAACTTTTCACCAAGGGCCATGTGTCCTGCTTCGACGGGCAGGAAGGCAAAGGCGCGCCGGTGTGTACGATCATCCGGGGCAAGGTAGTGGCGTCCGACGGCGTGTACAGGGAGGACGCCATCGGTTACGGTGAGTATATCACGCCGGTAAAGTAAAAGGATCCCCTGAAATGAACGACGGAAATTAACAAACAAAGAAAAAGGAGAGAGATTATGAGTGATGTAAACAACGAAAAGAAACAAGCCAGTTCACTGAAGCCGATTCTTCCAAAAGACAGGATTATGAGTTGGGGATCCAACACGATGCTGTGGCTGGGCGGATGTATTTCCATCGGAACGCTGACAATGGGTTCCGCGCAGCTGGAGAACGGGCTGAATCTTGTCCAGCTGTTCCTTGCGGTATTTATCGGTTCCATGATCCTGGTCGTGGGGATCGCGCTGAATGATCAGTTCAGTTACAAGACGGGCGCTCCGTACGCAGTGCAGCTGAAAAGCGCGTTCGGCACGAAGGGAAGCGTTGTACCCGTCATGATCCGTGGGCTGCCGGCGATCGTGTGGTATGGTTTCCAGACCTGGCTGGGCGGCGCGGCGCTGAACAATATTTCCATTGCGTTCTTTGGATATGACAATATCTGGCTGTATTTCATCCTCTTCCAGATCGTTCAGATCCTCCTGTCGATCAAGGGATTCCAGGGGGCGAAATGGGTCGGAAATATCGGCGGCGTGGTGATCTCGCTGGCTATGCTCTATCTTCTGTACATCTGTATCACACAGTACGGCGATGTGATCGGCACGAAGCTGATGAACCACAGCGGAACCTGGGGGATGCCTTTCATCGGCGCCGTGATCGCGTTCTTTGGAAACAGCACGACCGTTATGCTGAATGCGGGCGACTATTCCCGTGAGATGAAGGCGGGATACTCCGCGCCGTTCCGCGGCGTTTCCTACTTCCTGGCGATGGTTCCGGCGACGGTTCTGCTCGGCCTGATCGGCGCGATGGCTTCCTCCGCGACGGGAATTGCAAATCCGATCAATGCGTTTGCGCAGATGGTCGACAATAAGCTGGTACTCGTTGTGACGCTTGGCTTTATCATCTTCGCGCAGCTGTCTACGAACCTGGCCAGCAATGTCATCCCTCCGGCATATGCCTTTATGGATGCGTTTAAGATGAAACACCGCACGGCCGTGATCCTGGTCGGTATTCTGGCGGTATGTACCTGCCCGTGGATTTTGACGAACGACAGCTCCGCGGCGGGACTTGCGCTGTTTACGAAGCTTTATACGGCGTTCTTCGGACCGATCTTTGCGGTATTGATCACAGATTACTTTATCCTTCACAGAAGGAATGTATCTCAGGAGGTGCTGGATGATCTGTATAACGAAAAAGGAAATCATGCGGGCGTGAACTGGGCGGCAATTATCGCGATCGCAATCGGCGCGGTGATCGGTCTGCTCAATGTGGATATTTCCTTCTTCACGGCGACGATCCCGACTGCATTGATCTTCTATTTCCTGATGAAGTTCATGCCGTCCTGCGAGAGATTCCGAAAAGGGACGACGCTGGAGAAAAAATAAGATAACGTCAGAGTAAAAAGCCGGAACCCGCGGCATGCAGATATGTCGCGGGTTCCGTTTTTTTTTTATCTGACAACATTCAATTCATTTTTTTGCAGCGTCAGGCGCTGGGTCCAAAGCTGTAAGTTCAAGCTGCTTCTGCGCATTTGAGATTCCGCGGCGGCAGCCGTTTCCCTCCACTTGCAGAATCGTTTGGTTTTTTACTGTTATTTTCAGCAGGCAGCCGTTTCTGCATCCTTTGCAATAGATTCTTTTCTCTTCCATACGATCCTTTTCTCCATATTTCCTATCTATGAGTTTTGTTTTTACAGCCGGCTGCACTCCCGGTCTAAGAATCGCCTTGTGGCTTCCAGAAGCTTTGCTGTGGCGGGATTTGTCTCGTCCCGGTCGAAGTCGTGCATGGAGGAGGAAGCTACAAAGCGCTGCGCGCGGTAACGGCTGCACAGTTCCAAAAATTCCGCATAGGGGACGTCCGTATCCCCGGTGCTATGGGCGCAGAAGAGCGGACAGGGGAGTTTTTCGAAGAGCCGCAGCGTATAAGTTGTATAGAAAAATTTCAGGCGGCCTTCGTAGATAAGGTCCAGCCATTTCCCGGACTGCCTCGCGTACACATATGCGCCGTAGTGGGTGTCTAGGCTTCCCCGGGCGTGAATCTGCTCCGGTATTCCGTCCAGGGCGGACGGCCCGACAGGCGGAAGGGAGAGATAGTATTTGCTGGGGGTCAGGAACCAGCCGTCGCACAGGAAGCCGTAACCGTAATAGGAGATTATACCGGCGGGAGGCTTTTGAAGTCTGCCGCCGGCCGCAGCGAGCAGTACGAGATAGGCTCCCGCGGAGCGCCCCCACAGAAAATATGGCAGTTTTTCTTCTGCATATTCGGAAGGCCGGTCCAGGAAGCCGTTTACCGACGCGCGGACGTCTTCCAGAATGTCTTCCAGCTTCGCGGCCGGAGCCAGCGGATAGTCGAATGCAACGATGCGGTATCCGGCTTTCGTGAGGAACTCGATGTGAAGAGCGGGGAGATCCCTGCGGGAACCGTATAAGAGTCCGCCGCCGTGAAAGTAGAGGATGCAGGCCTTTGGCGGGGCCTCCGGATCCGTGTACACGGTGGCGTATTTTTCATAGGGTTGTTCGCAGATCAACAGATCTCTTGTTTGCAGCATGGCGCGGCGTTCTCCTTTGGTTTCGTATATATAATCGTTTAGATCGCGGCCAGTGCCTGTTCCAGATCCGCGATCAGGTCTTCTTTGTCCTCCAGGCCGCAGGACATGCGGACGAGGCCGGCCGGTACGCCCGCGGCGATCAGCTGCTCTTCCGTCATCTGCCGGTGGGTCGAGGTGGCCGGGTTCAGACAGCAGGTGCGCGCGTCCGCCACATGCGTCTCGATGGCTGCCAGCTTCAGGTGTTTCATAAAGGTCTCGGCCGCCTGACGGCCTCCCTTTAGTTCAAACGAAACCACTCCGCAGCCTCCGTTCGGGAGGTATTTCTGTGCCGTTTCGTAGTACGGATTGCCCGCAAGCCCGGAATAGTTTACATAGGCAACCTTCGGGTGAGCCTGCAGGTATTCCGCGATCGCCTGCCCGTTCTCCACATGGCGGGCCATCCGGACGTGCAGGGATTCCAGGCCGAGATTCAGGAGAAATGCATTCTGCGGGGACTGGATGCAGCCCAGATCGCGCATCAGCTGAGCGGTGCATTTGGTGATGAACGCGCCGCCCTGCCCGAATTTCTCCGCGTAGGTCACGCCGTGGTAGGATTCGTCCGGCGTACACAGGCCGGGGAATTTCTCCGCATGCGCCATCCAGTCGAAGTTTCCGGAGTCCACGATCGCGCCGCCGACCGCCGCCCCGTGGCCGTCCATGTATTTTGTAGTAGAGTGTGTGACGATGTCCGCGCCCCACTCGATCGGACGGCAGTTGACCGGGGTCGGGAAGGTGTTGTCCACGATGAGCGGCACGCCGTGCGCATGAGCGGCCGCGGCGAATTTCTCAATGTCGAGAACCGTCAGCGCGGGGTTCGCGATCGTCTCGCCGAACACGGCCCGGGTGTTTTCCCGGAACGCGGCGTCCAGCTCGTCCGCCGTGCAGTCGGGGGAGACGAAGGTCACGTCGATCCCCATCTTTGCCATTGTCACGGACATCAGGTTGAACGTACCCCCGTAGATGCTGGAGGAGGACACGATGTGGCTTCCGGCCTCACAGATGTTAAACAGCGCGAAAAAATTGGCGGCCTGGCCGGAGGAAGTCAGCATTCCCGCCGTTCCCCCTTCCATATCGGCAATCTTCGCCGCCACGTAATCGTTGGTCGGATTCTGCAGGCGGGTGTAAAAATAGCCTGACGCCTCCAGATCGAACAGTTTGCCCATGTCCTCACTGGTCGCATATTTGAAGGTGGTAGACTGGATGATCGGGATCTGGCGCGGTTCGCCGTTTCCCGGAGTGTAGCCTGCCTGCACGCATTTTGTGTTGATCTTGTATTCGCTCATAATTTATATCCTCCTGTATTCAATAGATTTCTTCCTTCTATCATAACAGCAATCGGAGGAAAATGCACTTTTTTTTGTGTCGGTCGAGCCGCGAATGTCGGCAGAGGGGCGCCTGGGTATCATATCTTACAAATGGAGATTCGTGTATTTGGCGAAAATGACAATTGAATATTTGGAAAAAAATTGCCATAATAATACTATAAAATCTGGTTGACCACAAGGCATTTTTTCAACAGAAAGAGAGGTATTTTGACATGAGTTATTTAAACGGACAAATCGGCTACAGAGACGAGATGCTTGCCACGCGTTCGATCATTAAGAAAGAGAATTACGTGGTTCTGGAGCCGGACGGGCTGGTGAAGAACAGTATCCCAGGATATGAGAACTGCGACGTGACGATCCTCGGTTCCCCGCAGATGGGCGCGTCCTTTGCGGATTATCTGGCGACGGTTCACGCGGGCGGCAGGAACGCGAAGATCGGCGGCGGCGGGATCGAGGTGTTCCTCTATGTGATCGAGGGCGGCGTGTCTGTGAAGAACGGGGAGCAGGAGGCGGATCTGGCGCAGGGCGGCTACATCTATTCTCCGGCGGATCTTCCGATCGCGTTTGAGAACAAAGGACAGGAGGATGCGAAGCTTTATATCTACAGGCGCAGATACGAGGCGCTGGAGGGATACAAGGCGCACACGGTGATCGGCAATGCGAATGATCTGCCGTGGCTTTCCTATGAGGGGATGGACAACTGCTATATCCAGAATTTCCTTCCGACGGATGATTTCGGCTTCGATATGAATATGCACATCCTGAAGTTCCACATCGGCGCTTCCCACGGGTATATCGAGACGCACGTGCAGGAACATGGGATGTACCTGCTGTCCGGCAAGGCGATGTACCGTCTGGACGAGGACTGGGTGCCGGTGAAGAAGGGCGACTATATCTTCATGGACGCGTACTGCCCGCAGGCGTGCTATGCGGTAGGCGATGAGGGGAGAGAGGAAGAGCTGGTCTATATCTATTCCAAGGACTGTAACCGTGACGTGAGTTTGTAAGAGACGGCACAGAGACTGTGAAGAAAAGCGGAGGGTATATTTTATGAGATTGTCCAGAGATGAACTGAAAAATCTGATGAAGACCAAGATGATGAGAGCGGGACTGAGCGAGGAACACGCGGAGCAGACGGCGGAGATCCTGACGTGGTCCCACGAGAGGGGATACGCCTCCCACGGGGCGGTCCGCGTGGAATATTACAGCGAGCGGATCGCGAAGGGCGGCATCACGACGAACCCGAATTTTACCTGGAAGGAGACGGGCCCGTGTTCCGGTATCTTCGACGGCGACAACGGCGTCGGCTATGTGGTCGCGGTGGAAGGGATGAAGAAAGCCATCGAGATGGCGAAGAAGAACGGCGTCGCGGTCGTAGGGATGAGCAATATGTCCCACAGCGGATCCATCGGCTATTATGCGGAGATGGCGGCGAAGCAGGATCTGGCGGCGATTACTTTCTGCCAGTCCGATCCTATGGCGGTTCCCTATGGCGGAACGGAGCCGTACTACGGGACCAACCCGATTTCCTTCGCGGTTCCCACGGCGGACGAGCGGGTGGTCGTGTTCGATATGGCGACGACCGTCCAGGCCTGGGGCAAGATCCTCGACAAGCGTTCCGCGGGCGCGTCCATCCCGGCGGACTGGGCCGTGGACGACAAGGGCCTCCCGGTGACGGATCCCCACAAGGTCAACGCGCTGGTTCCCATTGCGGGCGCGAAGGGCTACGGCCTGATGATGATGGTGGATATCTTCTCCGGCGTGCTGCTCGGCGTGCCGTTCGGCAAGCATGTAAGCTCCATGTACCACGATCTGTCGGAGGGAAGGCGGCTTGGCCAGATGCACATCGTGATCGATCCGGAGCGCTTTATCGGACTGGATGCGTTTAAGAAGAGTATGTCCCAGGTGTGCGACGAGCTGGGCGCGATGCCGGCAGCGGAAGGCTACGGCAAGGTCTACTATCCGGGAGAGAGGGCGCTGATGAGGCGCGACAAGGCGTACGCGAGCGGTGGAATCGAAGTGGTCGATGAGATCGTGGACTACCTGAGAAGCGACGCGATCCATTTCAACCGCTATGACCACAAGAACCGGTTTGCGGACTAGGGCAGAAAGGAGTCAGCGATGTTAAAAACGATTGTAAAGAAGGGGAGTTACCATGATTCGGTCGTCCTAATGCTGCTTACGAATGAGATTTCTGCGATTGAGGGTGTGAAGAAGGCGTCCATCATGATGGCGACTCCCGCGAACAAGGATATTTTTGCACAGAGCGGCCTGGATACGGAGGAACTGCAGAATGCGGCCGCCAACGACATGGTCGTGGTGGCGGACGTGGAGGACGACGCTCTGATGGATGAGATCATGAAGCGGACGGAGGAATTTTTCGCGAGACAGTCCGCAGCCGATTCCGGGAAAAAGGGAGCCGAGAGCGTGAAGTCCTGGGACCGTGCGCTTGAGAAGCTGCCGGACGCCAATCTGGCGGTGATCTCCATCCCGGGCGCGTACGCCGCGCTCGAGGCGGATCGCGCGCTGGACGAGGGAATGAATGTATTTATGTTCAGCGACAATGTGACGATCGAGGACGAGAAGCGCCTGAAGGAGAAGGCCCACGCAAAAGGGCTGGCGGTGATGGGACCCGACTGCGGGACGGGGATCATCCAGGGCGTGCCGATTGCATTTGTCAATAATGTAACCCCCGGCCCCATCGGGATCATCGGCGCGTCCGGAACGGGGATCCAGGAGCTGACCACCATCATCGACCGACTGGGCTGCGGCGTGACGAACGCCATCGGCATCGGCGGCAGGGATCTGAACGCGGCGGTCGGCGGCATCACGATGATGGATATGATCGACGCGATGGAACAGGACGATGCGATCCAGGTGCTGGTGATCGTTTCCAAACCGCCGGCAAAGGAGGTGCGGGACCGGATCGCGGCGCGCTTAAGCAACTGCTCCAAACCGGTGATCACGCTCTTCGTGGGCGAGAAGCCCCAGTATCATGAGGAGAATTTCTACCACACCTATACGCTGGATGAGACGGCGAGACTTGCGGTCAGCCTGGTGAAAGGAGAGCCTGTCCCGGAGGCGGAGGCGGACGTGGATCCGTCCGAATTCTTCCGCGCCGAGGAGAACAAGACGATCAAGGCGTACTATTCCGGGGGAACGCTGGCGAACGAGGCGGCGATGCTGATCAAGGACGCGCTGGGCGTGAAGGTTCCGCCCGAGGACGTCGAGGGGTACATGCTGCAGCTGGACGGCAACGTGGTCGTGGATCTCGGCGACGACGCCTACACGAAGGGCAAACCGCACCCGATGATCGACCCGGCGAAGCGAATCGAGTGCATGCGGGATGCGATCGACGACGAGACCACGGGCGTGATCCTTCTGGATATTATGCTGGGGTACGGTTCCCACGCGGATATGGCGGGGGCGCTGCTTCCGTCCATCGTCGAGCTGCGCGACAAGGCCGCGGCCCTGGGCAGGAAGGTATTCTTTGTGGCTACCGTCTGCGGCACCCGGAGAGATTTCCAGGGCTACGACGCGGCGGTCAATAAATTAAAAGACGCGGGCGTGATCGTCTGCGAGAACAATAAACTGGCCTGCCGCACGGCGATCCGGGCGATCGGCAGGGATTTCGAGGAGCCGGTGAAGGAGGTCCGCGCGAAACAGGCGGCGGAGGCGGAGAAACATGCGCCTTCCGATAAACTCAGGAAACTGCTGGGCGGGAAACCGCGGATCATCAATATCGGGCTTCCGAGCTTTGCCGAGGTCATCGAACAGTTCGGCTGCGAGACGGTGCAGTACGACTGGACGCCCCCGGCGGGAGGTAATGTGGAAATGATCAGGATGCTGAATTTCCTGCGCGGACATACGGAGATCGACGAGGCGAACCGCGAGGTGATCGCGAAGGTGGTCGCCAGCCAGCCGGTGATTAAGGACAACGTGCGCGCGAAGGAAGTGATCCCCGAGCTTCGGGAAGGCAGAGTCATCCTTCACGCGGGGCCGCCGGTCGCCTATGAGAACATGCCGGATCCGATGCAGGGTTCCTGCGTGGGAGCGGTGCTGTTCGAGGAGTGGGCGGACAACGAGGCGGATGCGAGGAAGCTTCTGGAGAGCGGCGGGGTCACCTTCATCCCCTGCCACCACGTGAATGCGGTAGGGCCGATGGGAGGCATCACCTCCCCGAATATGGCGGTGTTCGTGGTGGAGAATGAGACGGACGGCAACCGGGCTTACTGCACGATGAACGAGGGAATCGGCAAAGTCCTCCGGTTCGGCGCATATTCGGAGGAAGTGGTGGAGCGGCTGCGCTGGATGCGCGACGTACTCGGGCCGACGCTCGGGCGGGCGCTGCGCTCAATGGACGGCGGCCTGGCGGTGAATCCGCTGATCGCGAAGGCGATCGCGATGGGCGACGAGTTCCACCAGAGAAATATCGCGGCGTCCCTGGCGTTCCTGAAGGAAGTGGCGCCGATCATCACGGCGATGGATATGGATGAGAAGGACCGCTATGACGTGATCAAGTTCCTGGCAGACACGGATCAGTTCTTCCTGAATATTATGATGGCGACCGGAAAGGCCGTGATGGACGCGGCGCGCACCATCACAAAGGGAACGATCGTCACCGCGATGTGCCGCAACGGTTACGAGTTCGGTATCCGCATCGCCGGGATGGGCGACGAGTGGTTTACAGGCCCGGTGAATACGCCGCAGGGACTGTATTTTACGGGATACGACGGTGAGGACGCCTGCCCGGATATGGGCGACAGCGCGATCACGGAGACCTTCGGCGTGGGCGGCATGGCGATGATCGCGGCCCCGGCCGTGACCCGGTTCGTGGGCGCGGGCGGATACGAGGATGCGCTTCGGACCAGCAATGAGATGGCGGAGATCACGATCGACCGGAACCCGAATTTCATCATTCCCACCTGGAATTTCCGGGGAACCTGCCTCGGCATCGACGCGAGGCTGGTCGTGGAGAAGGGGATCACGCCGGTGATCAATACGGGAATCGCGCACAGGATCGCAGGTTACGGGCAGATCGGCGCGGGTACCGTGCATCCCCCGATCTGCTGCTTCGAGAAAGCGGTTGCCGCGTACGCGAAAAAGCTTGGCTTTGAGGCGTAAGCGGCGGCGGAAGGAGGCAGCGATGGAGAAAAAGAAAATCGTCATTGCCCTCGGCGGCAATGCGCTGGGAAAGGGAATGGCTCAGCAGCAGGAAGCCGTTGCCCGAACCGCCAGGATCATCGTCGATCTGGCGCAGCAGGGCCATTCCCTCGTGATTACCCACGGAAACGGGCCGCAGGTCGGGATGATTCAGGACGCGATGGAAAGCCTGACGGTGGTACACAAGAATTATGAGCAGACGCCGCTTCCCACCTGCGTGGCAATGAGCCAGGGATATATCGGCATCGATCTGCAGAATGCGATCAAGTACGAGCTGCTCAGCCGCAGCATCGACGGGAAGGTGTCCACGATCCTCTCCCAGGTGGAGGTGGATCGGGACGACCCGGCGTTCAAAAATCCAACAAAGCCGATCGGGCGCTTCCTGACGAAGGAGGAGGCATTGGAGAACGAGGCGAACGGGATCCGCTGCATCGAGGATGCGGGCAGAGGGTACCGGGTGGTCGTGGCCTCCCCGATGCCGAAACGGATCCGGGAGCTGGAGACGATCCGCACCCTTCTGCGGGCGGGCCACATCGTGATCACCTGCGGCGGAGGCGGAATCCCGGTGGTGAGCGACGAGAACGGAAAGCTGATCGGAGCCAGCGCGGTGATCGACAAGGACAATGCGAGCAGCCTGCTCGCGGAGAAACTCGGAGCGGATTACCTGGTCATTCTGACAGCGGTAGAAAAGGTCGCGATCAATTACGGAAAGGAGAACCAGGAGTGGCTGACCGATCTGACGGTGGAGCAGGCGAAGGAATATATCGCGCAGAAGCAGTTTGCGGCAGGTTCCATGCTTCCCAAAGTGGAGGCGGCGATCCGCTTCGCACAGTCCGGAAAAGGCAGAAAAACGCTCATCACGCTGCTGGACAAAGCGGCGGAGGGTATCGCGGGAAAGACCGGGACGGTCATATACGCAGATGGGAGATAGAATATGGAGATACCAATCAATCTATTTATGTGGACTCTGGCATTTTTGCCGATCGTCGTTCTGCTGGTACTGATGATCAAGTTCCGATGGGGCGCCACGGAGGCGGCCCCCGTCGGGCTTCTGATCACGGTTTTCACCGGCATGGTTTTTTATAAGGCGGACATCATGCTGATCGCGTCGGAGAGCGTCAAGGGGATCTGGAACGCGCTGGTCATCCTGGTCATTGTCTGGACGGCAATCCTCATGTACCAGGTGGGGGATGAGGCGAAGGCGTTTCTGCTCGACGTGTTCGGCGGGCACA
>CANRMH010000034.1 GCA_947631695.1 uncultured Lachnospiraceae bacterium
ATACTTCATAATAGAAATATAGTCTATTATCCCATGCTTCCTCTCGACGGTCTAGGTACATACTATCTACCGTTTACGTTATATCAGGAAGGCGGTGTTTTTTATGATGACAAGGGATGCAAATAAAAAGCGTCAGAGGGCTTTATCTCGTTGTTTGCTCTGCGGCTATAAGCCGCTGTTCCCAGCCTTCCTCTAAGAGCCTCTTTTGATCTTCTTTTTCTTTGTTCCAGTTCATCAGTTCCTGTCTCAGGGCCCCGATCAGTTCCTCTTCCTTTACCTTTTTTATGATCCGCCCCTTCTTGATCAATAATCCTTCTCCGATACCGCCGGCGATTCCGATATCCGCTTCCTTCGCTTCCCCCGGGCCGTTCACCACGCATCCCATAACGGCCACCTTCAGATCGAGGGGGATCCCCGCCGTCATCGTTTCCACCTGGTTTGCAAGCGAGATCAGATCGATTTTCGTGCGCCCGCAGGTGGGACAGGACACCACCTCTATTCCTCCTTTTCGCAGTCCCATTGTCCGAAGGATGAGTCTGGCGGATTTCACTTCCTCCACCGGATCCCCCGTCAGCGAAACGCGGATGGTATCTCCGATTCCCTGGTATAAAATAATTCCCAGCCCTATCGAAGACTTGATATTCCCCGACAGCAGCGTCCCGGACTCCGTGATCCCCACATGCAGGGGATAGGGGCATTCGCGGGCGATCAGTTCATGAGCTTTCGCGCACATCAGTACATCCGAAGATTTGATGCTGACCACCAGCTGATCATACCCCATATCTTCAATCAAACGCACCTTGCCGAGCGCGCTCTCTACGATTCCCTCCGCGCTCACTCCCCCGTATTTTTTCAGAAGCGGCGTTTCCAGAGAACCGCTGTTCACTCCTACGCGAATGGGAATTTCATATTCCTTCGCTTTTTCCACCACCTTCTTAACTCTCTCGACGTCCCCGATATTTCCCGGATTGATGCGTATCTTATCCGCTCCGTTTTCTATCGCCGCAATGGCGAGGCGATAATCAAAATGAATATCCGCCACCAGAGGAATTCTGATCTGCCGTTTAATCTCTTTGAAAGCCTCGGCCGCCTCCATCGTAGGCACCGCACAGCGGATGATCTCACATCCCGCCTCCTCCAGCCTGTGAATCTGCGCCACAGTACTCTGCACGTCCTCCGTACGCGTATTCGTCATGGACTGAATCGCCACCGGATTCCCGCCGCCGATCCATACGTCCCCGATTCTGATCCGTTTCGTATCCGCTCTTGTCATAATTTTCCGTCCTCCCGGTATGCCTGCCCTACTGTTTTACAAAACGATGAAAGATATAGCTGTTTGCCGCTTCCTCCTGGCTGTCGTCCAACGGTTCCAGCGCGCTGTCCCCGTACCTGCGCTCAAGCGCCCGCGCGATCAGCCAGTCGCTGATCTGCGGATTTTTGGGCAGCAGGGGGCCGTGCAGATATGTGCCGATCACATTTTTGTATACGACGCCCTCGTAACCGCTCCTTCCGTCATTGCCCGAACCGTACAGCACCCTTCCAAAAGGTTTGTTTCCCCTGATACAGGTGCGCCCGCCGTGATTCTCAAATCCCACCACCGGCATACTGACCAGATCGCTTTCCAGCACAATATTTCCGATGATCCTTCCTTCTTCCTGCTCCGTATACAAATCCACCAGGTTCAGGCCTTCCAGCCTGCCTTCCTCCGTCTGGTAATATTCCCCCAGCAGCTGGTAGCCTCCGCACACGGCGATGACAACTCCGTCGTCCTCCACATAGTTCTTAAAATCCTGCCGGATCTCTTTCAGTTTTCCGCACACGATCATCTGTTCCCGATCCGAACCTCCGCCGAGGAGTACGATATCCAGCTCTCGGAAATCGATCTGATCCTTCAGTTCAAACTCTATCGTCTCCGCTTCAATTCCCCGCCATCTGCATCTTTGGGTCAGGCAGGCGATATTGCCCCGATCCCCATAGAGATTCAGAAGATCCGGATACAAATGGCCGATGGTTATCTTTCTGTCCATGTTTTTCGCTCCTCCAGACGTCTTAATACATTCCGGGTGCTGAATAAGGCCGTATAATTCACCAGCACGTACAGATTTCCGCATCCATGTTCAATCCGCCCGCAGACAGCCTTCTCGACGTCCGGTTCCAGCATGGATGGAATCTCCGCATATTTGAGCCGAAGACGCATGTCCTGGCATCGGATCCCGCTCACCGTGATACTGTTCACATTTGCGTCCTGAAACCTGTCAAAATCCACGTCCCACAGCCAGGATACATCTGTTCCGTCCTGCTCGTTGTCGTTGATTACAATGATCAGATCTTTCCTCTGCCCGTCCTGCATGACCGCCGAGATATTCTGGTTGAAGCCGGCAGGATTTTTCGCAAGGTTCAGGATGATCTTTGTGCCGTTTACCTGAAACTGTTCCATCCTTCCGTTTTCCGGATTGAATTCCGACAGCATCCCGTTCAGGTGCGGCAGCTCCACACGGGCGGTCCGCGCCGCCGCGTATGCGGCAAGAATATTATAAATATTGTAAAACCCTTTATAATGGGCAGTCACACGCCTGCCCTCCACCGTAAAGGACAGCCCGTCTCCCATCTCGATCTCCGACGCAGCGTACCTGATCCCGGGCCGTTTAAAATCGCAGCCCGTACACGTATAGTCGCCCAACTGACTATAGTGATAAAACTTATACTTCAGCAGGGCGCCGCATTTTTTGCAAAAACGGCCTTCCCGTATTTCATGGGATTCTTTCTGATCCATGACCTGTTCGTCTATTCCATACGTAATGAACTCATTCCCCGCGTCCATCGCAAGGAACGCGGACAATGCGTCGTCCCCGTTTACGATCACCTTCATCTCCGGCGCGCTCTGCATGACCTCTTTCAGCAGGTTCATCGTGATATCAATCTCTCCGTACCTGTCCAGCTGATCGCGGAACAGATTGGTCAGCACCATATAGTCCGGTTTAAAATAGGGAAAAACTCTCCTGGTGGACGCCTCGTCAATCTCAATACAGGCATAGTCCGCGTCAAGATTCCCGTCCAGCCCCGCTGCAAGAACAAACGCGGCCGTTACCCCGTTGAGCATATTGGATCCCGTATGATTGCAGACCACCTTGTTTCCTTCCGCCTCCAGAGCCGCGCACAGTATATTGTTTGTCGTCGTCTTTCCGTTTGTACCGCAGACAATAAAAATTGCTTCCCGGATCTGTCCGGCCAGTTCCCTCAGTATTTCCGGATCGATCTTCAACGCAATCTTTCCCGCCCATGTCACACCCTGCCGGTGAAAAATATGCCTGCTGATTTTTTCCGCTCCCTTCGCCGCCCAAACGGCGGCAATTCTGCGTATTTTCATAATCCTTATTCCTTTGCCTTTTTCTGCGGGAATCTTCTCTGCCTATCCGCACCCGCGCGCATTTTCCACGAAACGGAGGATCTTCTCCCGATCCTTTCCCGTTCCATCGTCGTTTTCCACGCCGGAGCTGGTATCCACGCCGTCCGCCCGCGTCGCAGAGAGGGCCTCCCTCACATTCTCCGGATTGAGGCCGCCCGCTATCAATGATAGTTTATCATCTTTGGGAAGTTTCCTCAACACCGACCAGTCGAATGTTTTTCCGCTTCCCGGGATCTGCGCGTCAAAGAGATATCCCGCCACCTTTTCATTTTTCTGAAACCGCCCGTATTCTGATAAATCGTGGACATTGAACGCTTTCAAAACCGGTATGGAAAGGCGTTCCAGTACCGCATCCTCAATACTCCCGTGTATCTGTACCATGGAAAATCCCGCCGATTGGATCTCTTCCAGCTGATCCGCGGTCGGGCATACGGTAACCGCCACCGGCAAAATACCGGGATCCAGATATTTCATGATTGCAGCGGCCCGGTCTATGGAAATATTGCGTTTGCTCTTTGGAAAAAAGAGTACCATGCCCGCATAATCCACTTTCGCCTCGTTCAGATATTCTGCTTCTATTTCCCTGGTTAATCCACATATTTTTATTTTTGGCATAATTTATTTTCCTTTATATATTCCTCCGGCTTATAGCAGCTCGTGTATTCTCCCGGACTATCATCCGCATCGTACAAGTATGCATGATCATTCTCTGTCATATTGATTATTTTATCACGTACTTCGTACCTCTTCCCCTGCCCTCAATTTTCACAACACCTTTTTCGCCCATCTCTTTCAGTAACTGTGTTGTCTTTGATTTGCCAAACTCAACATAAGGAGCAATTTCGCTGATTGATTTCAACATTGTCCTGCTTAAAATCTTATATATTTTTCTTTCGTCTTCCGTTAAATTCAGGTTTTTCTCAAGAACCGGAAGTACAATCTTAATTGTATTTTCCGACAATTCAAAGTCCGGTTGATTCAACCCTTCTTCATAAAGTTGTTTTATTCGTATAATTCCCGTACCGAATATTTCAACGAACCCCAGCCTGTAAAATACATTCGCAAGATTTCTATTCCTTAGAACTGAAAGTTTTCCCGATAAATACTCATCTTCTGTTATTCCGGATGGCAGTCCTCCCGGAGAAATGATTTCTATTCTGTTGTCAAACATCGAGACTTTTATTTGTGAATCCACATCCCACACTCTGTGAATCAATGCGTTTGCAATTGCTTCTCTAAATGCAGCCTCCGGTATTTTTTCTACCTTTTTCCGATCGGCGCCTTGTATTTCTTCGTATTCATAATAGTCTTTAAATACCTCCAACGCTTTTTCATATACTGCCAAAACAGATCTGTTGTCATACGTTGCTCTCTTATGGATCACACTGATGTTTTCACCGAACTTCACAATATCAATTCCCGGAAAATGATTTTTATCTGCTAAAATACCAGCCGCATTATTATATCCAATGGCGCTGTTATATAAATTCAGCGTTTTCAGGGTATCCTGATTAAAGGTTTCAATCTGAATGCATTCTTTTAATTTTTGGCATAAAGTATCAAACGTCAGTTCCTGATCTTTACACGGCAATTCTTCAAATCTGATATTTTTCCCTTCCAGGATCAGCCTTGACAGCTCCAGTGTATCAACCTCTATTGTCGCAGTATCATTTCGTTTGTATGCTTTTGATTGATAGAAATATGGCTTTTGAAGCCCGCTTTTTACAGTCAGTTTTATTGTTCTGTCATTATTCTGCAATTCCAGTGTGTAATCAGGCTGCGGAGTAATGCTGTCATTCACTTTGTTTTCAATATCCAGACACGCCTGTTTTACATCCGGCAGTCCTTTGATATTACCATTGTCATCAATGCCAAAAAAAATTTCTCCGCCATCGTAATTCGAAAAGGCGCTTACTGTTTTTAAAAATGTATTTGTAATCTTTTCTTTGAACTCAGTTGTTCTTGTTTCACGCATACACTATACTTCCTTTCCGAATTTTACTGCTTATATTATAGGCAGAAATACGCAGAAAATCAACCGTATTTTTTTACGATTGATTTTCTGACTGTTCTCCGGTACTGCCGATCCGCTATATACCGTTTCTATTTATCTTCTCCATTGTCCGCGCTGTCCGTCTCTTCCGCCGTATCCGCGACTGCAGAATTGCGAACCGCCATCACGGCGACGACGATTGCTTCGGGATCATTTTTGATCGAGATATCCGTGTTGGAAAAAATATCCAGATCCTTTACTCGAACGACGTCTCCGATCTTCATGCTGCTCACATCCACCGAAACATGATCTACCAGAGCCGACGGAAGAGCTTTATAGTGAATCTCCGGAATCTCAACCTGCACGATCCCCTCGACCACTTTGTCATGATTCGCAACAAGAACCTCCGCAACGGAGTGTACCATTTCATTGCTTACCAGCGCCTGGAATTCGATCGATTCAATCATTCTCGTCAGCGGATTGACGTCGATACTCTTTATCAGCACATCGTAGGACTGTCCGTCGACGTCCAGCATGACCTGGCTCCCTTTATGGTCTTTCTTTAAAAGTTTCGCCACATCCCCCTTCTGCATCTTGACCGGAATGGAATCCTTTAACTCTCTTCCGAATACATTTCCTACTACGTATCCCTCTCTCCTGAGTTTCTTCGCTTTTACCGCCAGGCTTCTTTTTTCAGCTTTTAAAGTATTCATTTGCCTTTTCCTCCAAAATCTGATTGTGGTGGCATCCTTCTAAAAAGCATGCCTGCTATGCGCCCTTCCGGGCGGACAGCAACTCCTTGTTCCTGTTATAATATAGCTCTCATTTTTACCAATATCAAGAGTCAAATCCACAAGAATTTATAAAATTTTCCGGGCGCCCATTCTTCTACTCTGTGGGATTTTCGTCGTCATGCGAGTCAAGGATCGCCTTTTCATGGGCTTTCGCCATCTGACTATTGAGTTTTTCAGAATAACCTTCAAAAGCATTGTGCAGTTCCTCGGACCACTCTTCGAATTCATCTTCCCCGGATTCGTCTGGGTTTACATCCGGGAGCTGCGACATCTCCTGCACTCCCTCCGCCGCGGTCTCACTCAGCTTCTCCGTTTCTTCAGCGGCAATCTCCAATATTCCCTCAACGTCGTCCTCTTTTCCGGAGATCCGTTCCCGGAAATCCTCCACCAATCCCGGAATGGCGTTCTCCATTTCCTGCCTGTACTTTTCATAAATACTCTGATAGGTCGCCTTTGGGGTTTCCCCGGAGGATTCAGGATCTTTATTTTCGCCTCCGCATGCCGTAGCAGAGCAGAGCAATGCCAGACATACCGCAAATACACTGAACTTCTTTTTCATACTGTTTCCTGCACTTCCTTTCTCTTTTATGCAGAATCATTTATCTGTCAATATAATAATAAAAAACTGTTCCGCCGTCAACAAAACTCTAATTCCATCTTTACATGCACGATTCCTTCCTCGATAAATTCACCGGAAGTCACCCGAAATCCCAGCTTTTTATAAAATTCAACCGCGTATTTCTGAGCGTCCATGCAAATTTTTCTGCATTTCATGATCTTTTTTATCGCTGGAATGCTCTCCTCCATCAACTTTTTCCCGTAACCCTTTCCATGTTCCAGAGTCAGAACCCTTCCTATCTGCACGGTCTCCTTATCTTCATCTTTAAAAAACGCCCTAAGATACGCAATGATCCGGCGATCCTTTTCAAAATACAGGTGAAGGCTCCTGTAATCGATATCATCCATGTCCTGATAGACGATATTCTGCTCCACGACAAAGATCTCAGCCCTCGATTTTAAAATTTCATACAATTCGCCGGTTGTCAGCTGATTAAAATTTTTTACCACTAACTTCATTTTCTCTCACTTCCCCGTTTTGGTTCTTTCGATCGATCCGCGCTTACCGGTACCGTTTCAATACGGATCTTAACTTTGCAAGCGAAGTGTTCGCGATAAGTTCCTCAGGGAAATCCACGGCCCTGAGTACTCTCTGCGCGCAGGAAAAATCCGCGATCTCCACATCTGCATGGGCGTCGCTTGCAAGCGTGATCATCGCTCCCTTTCTTTTGCAGAGTTCCAGAATGGCGCAGGCATTTTCATAGGTGTTCTCACGAAATCCATCCGGCTTCTGGGAAGAATTATTCAGCTCAAGAAGCGTTCCCGTCTTCTTTGCCATATCGACCAGGGCCTCGTAATCGATCTCAAAACGGCCGTCGTCCGGATGCCCGATAATATCGATATAGTCTTTTTGCATGGCGTTCAGATAAGCTTCGGTGTTCTTTTCTCTTCCCCTGCACTTCCCGTAACACGGAATGTGGATGCTGGCAATCGATATATCCATTTTTCGGATCACATTTTCAGGGAGATCCACAGCCCCGCTTTCATCCAGTATATTCAGTTCCGCGCCAAACAGCAGTTCCACCTTATACAGATTCCGGGGAAGCACTTTCAGATTCTGAAAATAAAAAAGCTGGCAGCTGCCCGGCATCTTCGGCGCATGCTCCGTAATCGCCAGGCCTTCCAGATCCTTCCCGGCAGCCGCAAAAGCCATTTCCCGGATCGTATTATATGCATGCCCGCTCGCCAGAGTGTGGGTGTGCGTATCGATTCCTATTCTCATGTTCGTCTCTCCTCATTTCAATGAATCATCTTTATTCCAATATTATACTGTATAGCTGAGCAGATTTTTACACATTCTATCTGTAAAGTCAAATCCTCCCGCCGCCCGCGGGACAAATTGTTCTGACATGGAGGAAACTATGAAAACAAACGAAAATGAAACGCTAAACCAGCCTCAGACCAATCAGAAACTGATCGACGCTTACGACTATCTGACCAACGCCGCATCCGCCCAGGATTGTACCGGCCTTATTCCGTCCGCTCCTGCCTCCGACGCCGAGCTGGAATCCTATGAGGCGATCTATAAATACCAGCCTCCTGAAATTCCTTCTGAAAATAAGAACAGCAAAGAGCCTCCTTCCAAATAAAACGCCGGATGAAAACCTCTGCTGCCGAAAATTAATAGTTGTATTCCTGATATGATCTGTGATATAATACTTTCCGTGCAGCAGTGGTCGAGTGGTCGAAGGCATCTGTTTCGAAAGCAGACGAGCCGCAAGGCTCCGGGGGTTCAAATCCCTCCTGCTGCGTTTTTTATTCTCTTTTTTCATTTCCGCTGAAAAGGAGCCTTATACTCCGCTCAGTATATCCGCGAGGGAATTGTCGCTCATAAACGTATTCAGATTATACAAAAACAAAACGTCTGTAATTCCCTCCTTCGTGATCAGGTTTTCCACCTGTTCATAGTAATATCTCGGATCGATCAGAATAATCTTATCATAATACGGAAGCAAAAACGGTACAAAGCAATTTGCATAGGAATCCTTGAAAACCAGAAGCTTTCTATCCGTCTCATTGGCGATCTCGATCTCTACGCTGGCATGGTTGCCGCCAAAGAACACTTCGTATTGATTCTTCCTGTCCAGCGCGCTCTGATCATAAACCGTCGCACGCTTTTCTTTGTTGTCCGAATCGCTGACCAGATAGTCCACATCTTCGTTTTCCGGCGCATACACCTGTATACTGTCTTCCGCCCCATGGTATCCGCTCGTGGAAGCCAGCGTACCGGAAAAATCCGTGCTGACCGTGTACGGCCGATACGTTTTCAGAGTTTCGCTGATCCCCAGCTGCTCCGCGGCCGCCTTAAAAGCGTAATAAGCCCCCCTGGTCGTCCAGTGGTGATCCGTCCGGTAATAGATCTCTTCATCCGTATGCTCCTTCAGAGTATTCCCCACGTCTATAAATCCCATCTGAAACGCGAGCTGTTCCCTCAGCATCTCCATATCCGCTCCCTGGTCGCGGATGACGGCTCCCTTCGGAAGATACTGATCCATCACGTAAGCTGCGTCAGGTATGATCATCGCATTGATATTCATATCCTGATGGTCGGACGCGAACTGTACCATCGCGCCCGTGGTTTTCTGCACATAGGCAGGATCCGGATTCAGCGGCTCCTGGATCAGGTACTTGTCTTTTCCCAGGTACACTCCGTTCAGCTCACGTTTTCCGATACAAAGATCGCTGTACACCTTCAGGCGGATCCACAGATCGCGCATGACAAACTGATCTGACGTATAGGCTTCGAGATCCTCCATGAATCTCTTGTTTTTCAGGTCCTCGACGTTCGAGGTCGGGAGCTGTGCCAGAACGCGGTTCTCCTCTTCCGAAAATTTAACGTCCTTCTTTACCACGCCGGCTATCGCCAGCCCGAAAATAATACCCGCAAACAGAAGAGCTATCACACAGCACATGATCTCTTTGTTTTTCTTCTGAAAATGTCTTCTCTGTTCTTTTAATTCGTCCATAGTCCGTATACCTTTCCCTCGTGCTAGAACCTGAAATACAGGAATGGATTATATGTGTCGTTCACCAGGTACGCGACGGAAATCAGCAGGATTCCCACATATACCATTGCGTAAACAACGTGTTTATACCGTTTTCTGGAATGAAGCAGCCTGCTGAATCTGTGATACAGAACCGGCGTGCTGGCAAGAACAGACAAAATACCCAGAACCAGGCTGGTTCTCAGGAAATAGAATCCTGTCTGATCCACAAGCCCTTTCGCCCCGATCCCAAAGAGATTCCCTATATATGTCATGGCGCTTCCCAGAGACGGTGAGAAAAACAGCACCCATCCGATCATAACCAGAACCATGGTATAGATATGGCGCAGGATTCCCGGAAGGCGATCCAGATACTTTTGAAAAACATATTTCTCCAGGCAGATGATCAGCCCGTAATAGATTCCCCAGAAGATAAAATTCCATGCAGCGCCGTGCCAGAGTCCCGTCAGCGCCCACACGATCATCAGATTCCGGATCGTCTTTGCCGTACCCCCGCGGTTTCCTCCCAGCGGTATGTATACGTATTCTTTAAACCAGCTGCTGAGGGAGATATGCCATCTTCTCCAGAATTCCGTGATACTCTTCGACGTATACGGATAATCAAAGTTCTTCATGAAGTCGAAGCCCAGCATTTTCCCAAGCCCGATCGCCATGTCGGAATAGCCGCTGAAATCAAAATAAATCTGCATCGTGTATGCAAAACATCCGACCCAAGCGGTCAGGACGGACCTCTGCGGCGCGTCGACCAGCATGACGGCCTCGTAAATACTTCCGATATTGTTTGCGATCAGCACCTTCTTTCCAAGCCCGCGAAGGAACCACATCGCTCCGTTTCCAAACTTCACCAGCGTAACCCGCCTGGAGCGAAGCTGCGCTTCTATATCCGAATATCTCACGATCGGTCCCGCGATCAGCTGCGGAAACATGGAGATGTACGCTCCAAACGCAATCGGATCATGCTGCGCTCTGGTCTTTCCGCGATAGACGTCGATCACATAGGACAATGTCTGGAAAGTGTAGAAGGAAATTCCGATCGGAAGAGCAAGTTCCCGGTAAGGGATATCTACCGGCAACACCGCGTTCAGATTCTCGATCACAAAGCCGTAATATTTGTAAAAGCCAAGTATCAGGAGATTTAACGCAACAGTAAATATACATGCATACCTCGCTTTTGCATGTTGTTTCATTTCAATATAGGATTCCAGTTCAAGCCCGCTTACAAAGTTGATCGCAATATTGAGAAGCATCAGAATTACATAGACGGGTTCTCCCCATGCGTAAAAGATCAGACTGAAAACAAGCAGCACCAGATTTTTTACTTTCACAAAAGGCAAAATATGATATGCAATCAGAAATATCGGAAGAAAAACAAATAAAAAGAACACGCTGCTAAAAATCATAATTTATTTTCCATCTTTATATCTTCTTCAGAGGCTCTTCAGAAATGCCTTCTGCGCCTTTGCGGCGTCTTCGTCTACCATAAAAAAGATATAATTTCCTTTCACTATAGTCACACTCTTATTCAACAACGCTACCTGTTCCGCGCCGTATCCCTCGAAGCTGTTCAGCTGGGTCTCAAGCCTCTTCCCGACCGCATCCTCAACGGTTTTCTGTTGCGAGAGATCCTTTAATTTTACCAGGAGCAATTCATGTACGTCCATATTGTCCCCCGGCGCATACAGAACCACGCTCTCGTAATCGTTCGCATTCAGCCCGTAAAATCTCTTTATGATACGATTTTCCGCAGGCGACATCTGCTCAAATTTTGTTCCCTTCACGACCTGTCCGGCTACCGTCTGCATATCGGCGCTGCTGATAGCCCCTCCCGTGAGGCTCGAAATGACGAACACGATCAGCAGCACGGTCAGCAGGATCTTCAGGTGCGGATAAAACTTTCTCACTCTTCATCCACCTCCGCCAGCATATTCGCCGCCCAGTATTTATAAAAATCCGTCTGCATATGTAAGCCGTCCGGCTGGTAGAGATCCTGATGCGCCTCGGAAATTTCGGAATTATCCACATAGTGGAATCCTTCCGTCTCGCACATCTCCTGGATCGCCGCATTGTATTCCCCGTAATTTTTATAGTTTGGATCCGCGTCCAGTCCCACGCCAACAGGCGGCAAAATGGAATTGATATAGACCTCCGTATCCGGCGACGCCTGATTCAGCGCCTGGATCTGCTTCCTGCATTCCTCTGCATAATCCTGAGGTTGCGGCCAAAATCCGATTCCCATATCGTTCAGTCCGAAACACAGGAAGACCCGCTCCGGGTTGATCTGCTTCACCTGCTCCAAATACTCGTTGGATACATCCGTGATGATCCCTCCGCCCTTTGCAAGCACCTGTTCTTCCGAAAGAAATTCATAATAGGAGAATCCGACCGCGCGGGAATCGCCGAGGATCAGAGAATCTTCAAATTCCGGCCAGATAGCTTCCTCGTTCGAATCCGCCATCTCCAGGTTTCTCTTCGCCTTAATTTCTTTCAGCTTTCCTTTTATTTCGCCGATATCCCTGTCCTCCAGCATGTCCAGATACTCCAGCCCCTGCGATTTTTCTTCGCCCAGGCTGACCTTATTTCCGGCGAGAGCCAGAAGAATGATAATCATCAGGGTGATCGCTCCCACAACCAGAGCAATCTGTCTCTTTCCAAATCCATACGCCTTCTGGTGCGTCCTAGTCCGCTGCATTCGCATTTACTCCTTTGCTCTTATTCCTGCAACCCAATCTCCTCAATATATCTTTGGAGTATGGTTGCGCACACTTCACGCTTTGTATATCCCTGCGGGTCCAGCCTGCCTTTGTCTCCCTGTATCAGTTCTCTCCAAACCGCCCATGCCATCGCCTCGCGCGCGAAGGGGCTGACTGCCCCCGCATCCTGAAAACGGTTCAATTCTTCCTCAACAAAAGCAGGCACAGCCGGCTCACCGGCATATCGATACATCATAACCGCTATCTGTTCTCTGGTGACGGGATCCGTCGGCCCGAACATTCCGTCCTCGTAGCCCTGTATAATATTTCTGCCGGAATTTCTGGCCCATACTACCGGAATTGTATAGAAATCATCTTCCGGGACATCCGGAAACGTCTCGGAATATTCCGTCTCCGGATTCTTTTCCATCCGGTAAAGCGTTACCGCAAACTGCGCCCGGCTCAGCGTCTCCTCCACCCCGAAATGTGAGGGATCCAGTCCGGTCATGATCCCAAACTCGTTTATGTAATGAACATAAGGCCAGTACCAGGCTCTTGCATCCACATCCTCAAAAGGAACTTCCCATCCGGGATTTCCAAAGCCCAGATTATCCTGAACCTGATAATTCATATCTACATCCCCGTCAATGCCGTCCACGCGTCCCTTGCTGGAATACTGCCAGATACCATAGCTGCCTTTGTAATCGCACTTTGACGACCACTGCGCGACCCAGCGCTCCCACTGCTCAAAACAGGGATCCGTCAGATAATTGGTCCACCAGTCCAGGTTGGAATACACTCCCACCCTGTATCCCGCATTTGTCATCGCCGTGCAGAACGTGGTGGCAAGCGCCGCTTTGTCGTATTTCAGCATCTTGAGTTCTTCCATGTCAAAATAGACGGGATAAGATAAATTATGGCCCTTGATGAGCCTGAGTACATGCTGAGCTTCGCTGTACGCTTCCTCCGTATTATCCGCATACGAATATATGTAAACGCCGTAAGGTATTCCCAGCCTTTCACACTCCGACACGTTCCGCTCCCAGCGCTTGTCATCCCACGCCTCGTAATCGGTCCCATAACCACAGCGGATGATCACAAACCCGATACCCGTCTGTTTTACTTTCTCCCAGTCGATCAACCCGTTATGTTCGCTTACGTCAATTCCCCATACACGGTCTTCCGCTGTCCGGATCACAGCGTCGGATCCCTCTTCGATCTCGATTCTCTGTCCGTCTCTGTAGCGCCAGCTGTTCTCTCCCCTGTATTCTTCCGCCGTTCTGTAAGTTTCCTCTCCGGCTGCCCGGCCCGTCGTTCCTGCCGTCACGCACAGCGCAAGCATCATGACAATCGCTGTAAATTTTCTCATCATTTTTCTCCCCGTATTTTTTATTTTCCCCCTCTATCATTATATTCCGGTTATCGATACATTTCAACAATATTTTGTATGATTCCCTCTTTTTCGACGCTCTGCTTACAAAATATTCCAGTGGACAGATTTTTCCCATCCGCCGCAGTGCGATCCCGCGGAGCGCTTTTTGTTTCATGGGGAACAAAGTTTCCTGTGAAATAAAAATACCGCCAGCCGATGATCGGCTGACGGAGAAAATTTTATTATTTTTCGTTGTCCTCCTGACGGGCCGCACACCGGACGTACCCCGTCAGTTCCCCATCCGTTACTTCTGCGGAAATCATATAAACGGACGGATCACTCCCTTGATATTGGAACGCTGCCAGTTGCGGACAGGCCATATGACCACCTCGTTCGGCCAGGATTCGATAACCTGATCGTTCCCCAGATAGATTGCCACGTGGATCACCACGCCCGAGTTATTCTGATAAAAGATCAGATCCCCGCGTTTGCGCTGTTCATAGGGAACATGCATAAACTGCGGAGAAGTCCACATATTTCTGGACTCGTATTCATATCCGGGGTGCGCATGCCTGACCGGGTTGATCGGTGATAAGTCCAGTCCGGCGGAATACAGCGCCTGCATCACCAGACCGCTGCAGTCGATCCCTGTTCCCGGAGGCCCGGAAGCCCCGATCACATAAGCCGTCCCAAGATAGGACTGCGCCGTACTAATCATGGCTTCAATATGTTCTTCCCTGGTGCTTCTGCGGTTCACCTTCATCGGACTTACATAGGCGCCCCACTGCGTCCACTGGATCTCATTGAACCCCAATCGGATCCATGTAAGGAAGTCAACGATCCCCGTCGCCGGAAGCCCGTTCTTCCTCTGAAAATCCGCAACCGCATTTGCGGTCGAATTACTGTAAAACGCTCCGCCCATTCCGATTCCGGATCCAAGCTGAAGGCGCCGGATGACCTGCATCACCTTCACGCCCTCATACC
>CANRMH010000035.1 GCA_947631695.1 uncultured Lachnospiraceae bacterium
CATAGCGGAACACACCAGCAGCTTATCCGCCAGCGGATCCATGAATTTCCCGAAGTTTGTCACAAGGTTCCTGGCTCTCGCGATTTTCCCATCCAGCATATCCGTCAGGCTCGCCAGGCAGAAGATCAGAAGCGCGATCCATTTGCCGGCGGGGCCGGCGATATCCGTCAGCATGAACAGTACGAAAAAAGGAACCATAATTACCCGAAGTACCGTTAATTTGTTTGGTAAATTCATTCTATCAACTCTCCTATCAAATCATATTCTGCCGCTCCCGTCACTCTGACTTTGGCGAAGTCCCCGGAGAGCAGTTCCACATCCGTATTTACAAAGATCAGCCCGTCCACATCGGGAGCATCCCTGTAGGTGCGCCCCACATAGGCGTTCTCATCCGCAACCTTTCCCTCGATCATCACCAGGACCTCCCGGCCGATCATCTTTTCTGCAAGCTCAAACGCGATCTCCTGCTGTAATTCCAGCAGATCGGCCTGCCGCTCCTGCTTGATCTCCTCCGGTACCTGTCCATCCATCTCCGCGGCCGGGGTATCTTCCTCCGGCGAATATGTAAAGACTCCCAGCCGGTCAAATTCCATCCTGTCAATAAAATCCATCAATTCCTCATGCTGCTTCTGCGTCTCTTTCGGAAATCCCGTAATCAGCGTCGTGCGCAGCGCGATATCCGGAATCTCCCTCCGGAGTTTTTCAACGATCCCAATCAGCTGCTTACGGGTAGCGCGCCGTCCCATCCGCCTCAGGATCTCATCATCCGCATGCTGGATCGGAAGGTCCAGATAATGACAGATTTTTGGTTCCTCCTTCATGACCCGGATCAGATCGTCGTCAATTTCCTCCGGATAGCAGTAGAGGATCCGAATCCACCGGATTCCCTGAATCTGGCACAGTCTCCGCAGCAGTTCGTGCAGCGATTTCCTGCCGTACAGATCTTTGCCGTACAGCGTCGTCTCCTGTGCGACAAGGATCAGTTCCTTCACGCCCCGGAGCGCCAGATCTTCGGCCTCCCTGACAAGGGACTCCATCGGCACGCTGCGGTAGCTGCCGCGTATTTTCGGTATGATGCAGTACGTGCAGCGCTTATCGCAGCCCTCGGCGATCTTCAGATAAGCGTAATGCCCTCCCGTCGTCATCAGCCGTTTCGTCTTTACCTCCGGCATGGAATCAATATCCGCCATCTCCACGCCCGGCGTCCCGTCCAGCGCTTTTTCCAGAACCTCCACGATCTTATCGTAGGAAGCCGTCCCCAGGATCGCGTCCACCTCCGGTATCTCCTTCAAGATCTCCCTCTGATATCTCTGCGCGAGGCATCCGGTCACGATCAGCGCCTTAAGTCTGCCGTTCTGCTTGTAATCTGCCATTTCCAGAATGGTCTGAATGCTCTCTTCCTTCGCGTCATGAATAAAACAGCAGGTATTGATGATAATCGCGTCGGCCTGCTCCTCATCCGCAACCATCCGGTAACCTCTGAAGGCAAGCAGCCCAAGCATCACTTCCGTATCCACCAGATTCTTATCGCATCCCAGAGATACAAATAATATATTCATCGTTCTTCTCCTCAAATCCGTAAAGCTTTCTCAAAATAATTTCTAAGGCAGACGCCCTGTCAATGCATCTGCCTTATCATCGTCCGTTTATTTGTCTGTATCATCCGAAACAATTTTAATTTTCTGACCGTTCATTTCGTCAATCGCAACAGAGAGCGGTTTTTCGCCATCCCTTACGGGTACCAGAGGAAGTTCCCCGTCTATTAATTGTCTCGCCCGTTTTGACGCGGCCATCACGATCGAATACCGGCTGTTAACGACTTTCGTTTCGCCCTCCTCGACATCCCTGTTGACTACCTTCATCAAGTCCGTATAAGATGGATGCAGCATAATCATTCTCCTTTCAATTCTTCTCTTATATGATCCATAAACGCAAGATTGCGAAAACATCTCTGATGTTCCGACTGTACGATCTGATGTATGTGTTCCACGCATTCCTCCAGCGCGTCGTTCACGATGCAGTAATCGTACTGATCCATGCTCTCCGCCTCTTTTGCCGCGCGGGACATTCTCTCCTCGATCACTTCCGGGGTCTCCGTCCCCCGCTCCGTCAGGCGTCTTCGCAGCTCCTTCGCGCTCGGAGGCGTCACGAACAACAACAGCGTGTCGGGAATCTTTTCTTTTATTTTCCGGGCGCCCTGAACCTCGATCTCCAGGATCACGTCCCTCCCCGACGCAAGCTGCCGTTCCACATACGCTCTCGGCGTACCATAATAATGATTCACGTATTTAGCATACTCTATCAATTCGTCTTTCGCAATCATTTTTTCAAATTCTTCCCCGGTTTTGAAAAAATATTCGCGTCCTTCCCGTTCCCCCTCGCGGGGCTGTCTGGTCGTGGCGGAGACTGACAGGGCATAATTGTCATATTTCTCCAACAATCTTTTCATAACCGTTCCTTTTCCGGAACCGGAAAATCCCGATACAACAATCAAAATTCCTTTATGAGCCATCGCTTTTCCCTCTCCGTCACTCGATATTCTGAATCTGTTCCCTGATCTTTTCAATCTCCGTTTTTAAGTCGATCGCACGGTTTGCCACTTCTATATCGTTGGCCTTCGACAGGATCGTGTTGGCCTCCCGGTTCATCTCCTGCGCGATAAAGTCCAGTTTCCTTCCGATTCCGCCCTCATCTGAGCAAAAGGTCTCACGCATATGCCCCATATGGCTTTTCAGGCGCACCACTTCCTCATCCGTGCAGATCTTGTCCGCATAAATCACAACTTCCGCCGCGATCCGGCTCTCGTCCATCTGGGCGTCGGCGAGCAGTTCATGCACTTTGTCCTCCAGCCGCTCGCGGTATTCCGCCACGATCTCCGGAGACCGCTTTTCGATGTATTCGATCTTTTCCCTCATGCCGTCCAGTTTGGACAGGATATCTTCCCGCAGGTTCTCTCCCTCCGCCGCTCTCGTCTCCACAAACTGGCGCAGGGCCCCTTCAAGCGTCTTTTTCAGCCCGTTCCAGAGAGCCTCCTCATCCGGCGACTGTTCCTCCATCGTGAGTACCTCCGGACACTGGGCGAGTACGGAAACAGAGACGTCGTTCTTCAGGCCGAATCTCTCTTCCATCCGTCTCAGGCAGGTCATATACTCGTTTGCCAACGGCTCGTTATATTTCAGGGACGCCTGGTTTTCGGAAAGATCTTCATATGTAATAAAAATATCCACCTTGCCCCGGCTCACGTGCTGCTTCAGCAGGCCCCGGATCGCGCTGTCAAAAAAATTCAGTTTCTTCGGCATCCGGATATTTACATCGAGATACCGATGGTTTACCCCTTTCATCTCGACTGCAAATTTGCGGTCCCCTTCCGTTGTCTCGCAGCGTCCGAATCCCGTCATGCTCCGTATCATCTCATCTACCTCCCGGTACAAATTCCCATATATTTTAACACACGGAAATATCCCTGTAAATATGAAGAGTTCCAATAAATCCATCTTTTTGCTCTTGACACTCCAAATGCCGGACACTATAATATTGAATACTTTAAATCCGGGTTTCCTATGGAAACAAAACACAAAACAAAGCTTACGCGGAAAGGAGTTTCAGGCATGGCTTTCGACGGCATTACGATCGCGGCCCTCGTCCGGGAATTAAAAAACCGTCTGCAAAACGGAAGGATCCATAAGATCGCGCAGCCGGAGGCGGACGAACTGCTTCTTACAATCAAAACGCCTCACGGTCCGGAAAAACTGTATCTCTCCGCCAGCGCTTCCCTGCCGCTGATCTATCTCACGGAAGAGAACAAGCCGGGCCCGATGACCGCTCCCAACTTCTGCATGCTTCTGAGAAAATATATCGGCGGAGGAAGGATCTATGAGATCTCCCAGCCCGGGCTGGAAAGGATCATCCGCTTTGAGATTGAACACCTGAACGAACTCGGTGATCTCTGCAGGAAGACGCTGATCGTGGAAATCATGGGAAAACACAGCAATATCATTTTCTGCGACGAAGACGGAAGAATCATCGACAGTATCAAGCACATTTCGGCGCAGGTAAGTTCTGTCCGCGAGGTATTGCCGGGCCGGAATTATTTTATTCCGGACACCATGAATAAACAGAATCCTTTGCTGGTGGATTTCGATACGTTTTCACGGCTTCTTCGCGAAAAACCGGCGCCGCTTACAAAGGCGATCTATTCCTGTTTCACCGGGGTCAGCCCTCTTGCGGCGGAAGAGATCTGCGATCTGTCCGGTCTGGAATCCGCAATGACCGCAAAGGATCTCTCGGAGGATATGCTGATCCATCTCTACAGGCAGTTTACCATTTTCTTCGACGCGGTTCGCCGGATGGAATTTGAACCCGCAATTTATTATGACCATGACGCTCCCCTGGAATTTTCCTGCCTTCCGGTGAGTCATTTTCAGATATATAACCAAAAAAAGTTTTCTTCCGTATCCGACATGCTGTATACATACTATGCGGAAAAAAACACCGTCACGCGGATCCGGCAGAAATCGGCGGATCTGAGAAGGATCGTGCAGACCGCTCTCGAGCGGAACAGAAAAAAATACGACCTGCAGAGCCGCCAGATCCGGGATACCCTCAACCGGGAGAAATACAGAATATATGGAGAACTCATCCAGGCTTACGGATACAATTTACCTCCCGGAGCCGCCAGTCTGGAAGCGCTTAACTATTATACAAACGAGATGATCTCGATCCCACTGGATAAGACAAAAACGCCTCAGGAAAACGCACAGAGATATTTTGCGAAATACAACAAGCAAAAACGAACCTGCGAAGCGCTTAACCTGTGGATCCGGGAGACGGAAGAGGACATCGCCTATCTGGAGTCCGTGGGGACTTCCCTCGACATCGCGCTCACGGAAGACGATCTTGCCCAGATCAAAGAGGAACTGACAGAGAGCGGATATATCCGCAGAAAATTTTCCAAAAAGAAAGTAAAAATAAAAAGCCAGCCCCTCCATTATCTTTCCAGCGACGGCTTTGACATGTACGTCGGGAAAAATAATTACCAAAATGAAGAGCTGACCTTTCACTTTGCCACAGGGGGCGACTGGTGGTTTCACGCCAAAGGGACGCCCGGCTCCCACGTGATCGTAAAGTCAAACGGGCGGGAACTTACAGACCGCGCGTTTGAGGAGGCGGGCCGTCTGGCCGCTTACTATTCCAAAAGCCGCGGAAACGACAAAGTGGAGATCGACTATATCCAGAGAAAGCATGTGAAGAAACCCAACGGGGCAAAACCCGGCTTCGTAATTTATCACACAAACTATTCCCTGGTCATCGATTCCGATATCTCCATGCTGAAACGCCTGAATTCATGACTCATCCCCCAGACCGGTTCCCAGCAGATAATCAATAAACTGCTGGGCCGTCCTGCCGGACATTCCTCCGTGCTGCAGTTCCCATCTGCCCGCTTCAAGCAGAAGCCGTTCTTCCGGAAGCGAGACCCCGTTTCGGGCCGCCAGCTTCCTTACAATTTCCTGAAATTCTTTTTTCGCCGGTTTCCCGAAATAAATCGTCACCCCGAACCTCGCCACCAGAGACAGCTTTTCCTGCACGGTATCGTTCGTGTGCAGCTCCTCGTCCCGATCCTGCTTGTCGCGGAAAGTTTCGCGGATCAGATGGCGGCGGTTCGACGTCGCGTAAATCAGAATATTTTCCGGCTTCCTTTCCAGTCCGCCTTCTATCACGGCTTTCAGATATTTGTACTCGATCTCAAATTCCTCAAAAGACAGGTCGTCCATGTAAATGATAAATTTGTAGTTTCTGTTCTTGATCTGGGCAATGGTATCGTTCAGATCCTGGAACTGGTGCTTGTACACTTCGATCATCCGCAGTCCCTGATCGTAATACTGATTCAGGATCGCCTTTATGGAAGTGGATTTCCCCGTTCCCGCATCTCCGAAAAGCAGGCAGTTGTTCGCCTTTTTCCCTTTCACAAACGCTTCCGTGTTGTCGATCAGCTTCTTTTTCGCGATCTCGTATCCTACCAGATCATCCAGATGGACATGCGCGATTCTTGTAATCGGAACAATGCGGACGTCCCCGTCCCTGCGTTCCGTTCGAAACGCCTTGTGCAGTCCCAGTTTTCCCACTCCGAATTCCCTGTAGAACTGCGTTACGATCCTCTTGAAGTCCTGATCATCCGCGGAAGCGGCGAGCGCCCGGCTGAGATCGCAGATCCGGTCGCGGATCCTTTTATTGAACACGTTCCCATGTTCTCCGGATCCTCTGTAATCCAGGATCAGGGAAAGGCAGTCCGCGCCCAGAGTCCTCTCCATCTCCGTCAGATCGAACGCAAACAGTTCTCTGAAAATCCGAAAATCATGAAGCGCAGCCTGATTGATGCTTCCTTCCACCGGTCCAACGATCTCACAGGACATGCTGTAAGCATTCTCGTGATTTGCAAGCAAAAACGTCAGGTATGTATGCCAAAGGTTGCCCTCGAATCCATAACTCACCGCCATTTCCAGCATCCGGTTCATACACGCAAACAGAAGTTCCTTCCCGTCTTCCTTCGCATAATCTTCCTTTTGATAATTTTCCATCAGGAACGCCATGTCCTTCAGCACATGACCCTGTTCCATATCCCGATAGATCAAAAATTCGTTTGTCCTCATCCTTGCTTCCTTCTTTTCACACTCTTAATAATTTCCCAGTATCTTGAGGCTCTTCGCTTCCTCCCGCAGTCCGCGGATCGCATTTTTTACCGCTCCCTGGCTCATATTTCCCTCGAAATCCACAAAAAACCTGTATTCCCACGCGCGGCCCTCCACGGGTCTTGACTCGATCTTCGTCATGTTCAGGTCGTTGTAGATAAAATGAGACAACATATGGTAAAGGGAGCCGCTCTCGTGAGCCAGTTCAAAACAAATGCTGATTTTTTTCGCATCCTTCAGAAAGATTTTCTGATTTGTCACGATTATAAAGCGCGTGGAATTATTGTCGTTATAATTGATCTTATGTTCCAATACCTTCAGCCCGTAAATCTTCGCGGCATTCTCGCTGCAGATCGCCGCCTGCGTCACATCCTTTTCCTCCAGGATTTTCTTTGCGGCGACCGCCGTATTCGCCACTCCGATCTGCTGCCAGTCCCTGTGTTCGTCCAGATAGCGCGCGCTCTGCATCAACGCCTGCGGATGGGAATATATGCGTTTGATACTTTCCAGCGTCGTTCCCTCCACACCTGCAAGCGCATGCTCGACGGGCAGCACCACGTCCCCTACGATATAGTTCTCAAACTCTACCAGCAGGTCGTACACCTCCGTCACCATTCCGGCGGACGAATTTTCAATAGGAAGCACCGCATAGTCCGCGGCTCCCTCCTCGATGGCCTCCATCGCGTCCCGGAACGTCTGTACGTGAAAACTGTTGAGATCCTCCCCAAAATACCGATACATGGCCGCCTGGGAGTAAGCTCCTTCCGTTCCCTGAAAGACGATTCTGGAATTTTTCCCGTCGAGTCCGTCCACCCCGATAAACGGCAGCCTGCCAAGCGCTCCCTTCTTCGTCAGCATCTGGTACTGAAGCTTTCTGCTCTGTGCCATCAGCTGTTCAAACAGTTCCGTCAGGCCTTTCCTCAGAAAATCGTCCTGAACGTCCTTTATGACTCCGTTTAACTTGTCATTCTCCCGTTCCTTGTCAAAAACTTTTTTTCCGGTCTCTATTTTGTAATCTCCGACTTTCTCGCAGACCGCCATTCTGTCCGCGTATAATTTCACGATCTGTCTGTCGATCACATCCAGCTCGTCTCTCAATTTATCCAATTCCGTCATAGTTTTTTCTCCTTCGTCAGTGCTTCCTGATTTTTTTATTATAATACAAAGTCCGCATAAAATCTACCTGTCATCCAAAGAAACCCATCCGAAAAAATCCTCGAACAGACATTGAAAAACTTCCCCGTTTATTATATGATGTTAAAAGAGTAAACATCACATACAGGGCTTCTTTCTGCAGGAGGATTTTTATGAGACATCTAATGAGTCCACTGGATTTTTCCGTGGAAGAATTGAACCAATTACTGGATCTGGCCAATGATATCGAGGCCAATCCGGAAAAATACGCGCATGCCTGCGAAGGCAAGAAACTGGCGACCCTTTTCTATGAACCCAGCACCAGGACCCGGCTCAGCCACGAGGCCGCCATGCTGAACCTCGGAGGCAGTGTCCTCGGATTTTCAAACGCGGATTCCAGTTCCGCGGCTAAGGGCGAAAGCGTGGCGGATACCATCCGGATGGCGAGCTGCTACGCGGACATCTGCGCTCTGCGGCACCCAAAGGAAGGAGCCGCGATGGTGGCGGCGCAGAATGCCTCCATTCCGGTGATCAACGCCGGGGACGGAGGACATCAGCACCCCACCCAGACTTTGACGGATCTTCTGACGATCCGTTCTCTCAAAGGCCGCCTGGATCACATGACGATCGGTCTGTGCGGCGATCTGAAATTCGGACGTACGGTTCACTCCCTCATTCACGCGCTGGTCAGATATCCCGGACTTCAATTTATACTGATCTCTCCGGAAGAACTCCGTCTTCCCGGCTACATGCGCAAGGATGTGCTGGACAGAGGGGGATTTCCGTATAAAGAGGTCGTGCGCCTGGAGGACGCGCTTCCGCATTTGGATATTCTGTATATGACGCGCGTACAGAAGGAACGGTTCTTCAATGAGGACGATTACGTGCGCATGAAGGATTTCTATATCCTGGACGCAAAGAAAATGAAGCTTGCCCGTCCCGATATGCTGGTTCTCCATCCGCTTCCCAGGGTGAACGAGATCGCCGTGGAAGTGGACAGCGACCCGAGAGCCGCCTATTTCCGGCAGGTACAATACGGAGTTTACGTACGCATGGCTCTGATTCTGACACTATTGGAAATTAAAGTATAGGAGAAAGAGATATGGTTGAGAACACTTTAAACGTAGGGAGCATTACGGAAGGCATTGTCCTGGATCACATTCAGGCCGGACGGAGCATGGACATCTATAAGTATCTGAAGCTGGATAAGCTGGATTACTGCGTTGCCATTATCAAAAACGCAAAGAGCAATAAGATGGGAAAAAAAGATATCCTGAAGATCGAATGTCCCATAGACTACATAGATTTGGACATCCTCGGTTTTTTTGACCATAACATTACCGTAAATATTATTAAAGATCACAAGATCATAGACAAGAAGCGTTCCAGTCTTCCGAAGAAGATCACCAACATGATCCGCTGCAAAAATCCCCGCTGCATCACGTCCATCGAACAGGGGCTGGATCATGTATTTGTACTCACGGATCCAAAAAGAGAAATTTACCGCTGCAAGTACTGCGAGGGTAAATACGAGAGGCACTGAACGCTGCTTATGCAGGAAATACAAGCATAACGATAAGCCGGGTTATGTCGTTGGGTAATCATCTATCTAGCCCTGTCGTCGCCGACAGGTTCCAGCGACCCACCTGGGACGTGACGGGCCGCCACATTGTCCCGATTCGGTCTTGCTTCGGATGGGGTTTACATCTGCCTCTTCTGTTACCAGAAAAGCGGTAGTCTCTTAAGCTGCCTTTCCACCCTTACTCCGAAGGGCATGTCCGTCTCCCGAACGTGTCCTCTGAAGCGGTTTATTTCTGTTGCACTTGCCTTGGAGTCGCCTCCACCGGACGTTATCCGGCATCCTGCCCTGTGAAGCCCGGACTTTCCTCGCCTGCGGCCTTTCGGCGCCTGCAGCCGCGATTACCTGTTATACTTGTATTTCACGAGTCTTGATTCTATCATATTCTGATCCTCTTGTAAAGTTCCAACATCAGCGGCCGGTCAGATCCAGACCCTCGTCAATGATCAGATCCGTCCCCTTTGCCGCCGCGACCGCCAAAGTATCGCACCGCTCGTTCTGCGGATGCCCGTCATGGCCCTTTACCCAGAAGAAAGTGACCTGATGCCTTTCTTTTGCTTTCAAAAGGCGTTTCCAGAGATCAATATTCCTGACGGGTTCATTCTTTCCTCTCTTCCAGCCCTTCCTCAGCCAGCTGTCAATCCAGTGCTGATTGAACGCATCCACCACATACCTGGAATCCGAATACAGTTCTACCTCGCAGGGGCGGTTCAGCGCTTCCAGTCCCGCGATCACCGCCATGAGTTCCATTCTGTTGTTCGTCGTTCTGACGTATCCCTGCGAGAGTTCCTTCACATGCAGCTCGTTCCTTCTGTCCACGTATTCCAGCACCGTTCCGTAACCGCCCGGTCCGTCCGGATTCCCTTTTGCCGCCCCGTCGGTAAATATTTTTACAAGCATCCGTTCACTCCTCTTGCCCGATGTCTTTCTGATCTTATACCGTTCCTTTTATGACCTCCGCCGCGTGCGTGATCTCCGGAAGAAGATATTCCAGGCATTGCTTTACCGCGCCGGCTTTCCCCGGAAGATTCACAATCAGCACGTCGCCGCGGATCCCGGCCGCACTGCGGTTCAGCATCGAGCGTCTGGTCATTTTCATCGTGTAAGCCCGCATCGCTTCCGGAATGCCCGGAAGCGGACGGTCCACAATGCTCATCGTCGCCTCCGGAGTACAATCCTCCGGCGCGCATCCCGCTCCTCCGGTCGTCAGGATCAGATCTGTCAGGTGTGCGTCCGCCATCCTCTGCATCACCGTTGAAAGCACCTTCCGATCCAGCGGAAGAGCTTTCGCAAAGACAATCTGATGTCCCGCCTCCTCTATCATCTGTCTGATAATCTTACCGCTTTTATCTTCCTCGCGTTCCCTGTAAATCTCTGTGTTCGCCGTGATAACCGCAACTCTCATTTTGTACCTCCATATCGCCACTCTTTTGTGTTTTCCCGTTTCCAGTTTAACTCCTTTAGAAAAATATTGCAACAGATACCCTCATTAAATAATAATGCAGACCATTCCGCCGCTGCTGTCGTTTACGATCTTCTGCATGGTGTCCTGGAGCTTCAGCTGACTTTCATCGTTGATCGACATCATCTTGCTCTGCATGCCGTCCATCACAAGTTCCTCAATGGACTTCCCGAATATATTGGTTCCCCACATTCCCTCCTCAGTATTTTCAGCCTCCTTGATATATCTGATCAGATCCTCCGCCTGCTGTTCGCTGCCTACGATCGGCGCGATCTCCGTCTCAATATTCGCACGGATCAGATGAATGGACGGAGCCTGCGAATGGATCTTCACCCCGTATTTATTTCCCTGTTTGATCACAGTGGGTTCATCGAGAAGGATCTCCTCCTTCGCCGGGCTGACAACGCCGTACCCTTTCATTCGGACAGAATCAAACGCGTCCTTGACGCCCTCGTACTCCCGGCGGAGTTCGGCAAGCTTCTTCATCTCCGCGATCAGTTCATACTGTCCCGCGATCTGCGTTCCGGTCAGCTCGCTCAGCATCTCATAATAATATTTCTCCAGAATATCCACTCGCACCCTGACGCATCCGGTATCCATCTCCACCTTCTCCACCCGCATATCGGAGATATAATCGCTGTCAGGAGTCTGCACCCCTCGCACGGCGTCCCTGATCTCCGTCATCTGGTCCATAACATTGCGGATATGTACCAGCATATCTGCTTTGATCCTGTGATCCCTGGATAACATTTCCACCCACTTGGGAATAAAAAACTGAATTTCTGAAATAGGAAATTCAAACAGTACCGCTTCCATGATCTTATGTATGTCTTCTTCCCTGAGCTGGGCGCAGTTCACCGCGAGCGCCTGAGCGCCGTAATTCCGGGTGATCTCCTCCGCCACCTGCACGGCCTCCTCGCCGTAAGGCTTTACGGAATTCACAAGAACGACGAACGGTTTTCCGATTGCCTGCAGTTCCCGGATCGTTTTTTCTTCCGCGTCTATGTAATTCTTTCTTTCAATTTCACCGATGCTTCCGTCGGTGGTCACAACGACTCCGATCGTAGAATGTTCGTGGATGACCTTTTTCGTGCCGATGCCGGCCGCCTGCGTAAAGGGAATCTCATAGTCGAACCAGGGCGTCTTGACCTGCCGCTCCTCGTTGTCTTCCTCATGTCCCACCGCGCCTTCCACCATATAGCCCACGCAATCGATCAGACGTACTTTCACCGACACATCGTCCGTAAGTTTTATCTCCGCCGCATCTTTCGGAACAAACTTCGGCTCTGTCGTCATGATCGTCCTGCCTGAAGCGGACTGTGGAAGTTCATCTCTGGTTCGCGCTTTTCCATGTTCGTCCGTCATATTCGGCAGCACCAGCACATCCATGAAACGTTTGATAAAAGTAGATTTCCCTGTCCTTACGGGGCCGACTACCCCGATGTAGATCTCCCCGTTTGTCCTTGCCTGTATATCCTTGTATAAATGATAAGTGTCCATATCTCTGCCCCTTCCGCATATGCTGTTAGAATATATGCAGAGATCCGTATATTTAGAATCCGTTGTCCACTTCTTTTTTGCAGGAAACATCCCCGCGCTCGTTTACAAGGCGGTACCCTGCGCTCTTCACTCTTCTTTCCAGGCATCCCCTGCACTCGGCGGCCTCCTCGCCGGTACAGATCTTGTTGTCGTACAGATCGTACTGTTTCCGGTGCGTCACCGGGGACAGGTTCGGCATCACTACATTCGCCCCCGCCGACAGTCCCTTTTCCCTTCCCCTGGGATCCAGGGTACCCAAAGCGGTAGTGGCAGGAAGCAACACCTGCGGAAGCAGGATCCGGATCACGGAGAGCAGGAACAGCGTCAGCTCGACACTGCCCGCCTTCTCTTTCGCGTACCTTGTCCCGTGGTGCGGAATAAACGGTCCGATCCCTACCATCTGCGGTTCAAATTCTTTCAAAAAGACAAGATCATCCGCCAGACACTCCTTCGTCTGTCCGGGAGAACCCACCATAAAGCCGGCTCCCACCTGATATCCAAGACTCTTCAGATCATACAGGCACTGTATGCGCGCAGAAAGGCTCATCTGCGCCGGGTGCAGCCGGGCATAGTGTTCGCTGTTCGCCGTCTCGTGGCGAAGCAGATACCGATCGGCTCCCGCTTCCCTGAACAGCCGGTAGCTCTCGTAAGATTTTTCTCCTATGGATAACGTAAGCGCACAGTCCGGATACCGGGACTTGATCTCCCGAATCAGATCCGCCATGATCTCATCCGTATAATACGCATCCTCTCCGCCCTGCAGGACAAAGGTTCGAAAACCCAGGAGATACCCCTGAGCGCAGCAATCAAGGATCTCTTCCTTTGTCAGCCGGTAGCGGACGGCATCTTTATTGCCCCGCCGGATCCCGCAGTAGTAACAGTTATTTTTACAGTAATTGGTAAATTCTATCAACCCTCTGGTATAGACCTTATCTCCATAATAGAGTTTCCTTAACCTGACCGCTTCCCTTGTCAGCATTTCCCGGATCCCGGAATCCTCCGACAAATCAAGAAGTTCCATAAACTCAGGCTTCGTAAGATCGTGATTCTGGATCAGCCGATCCGCAACCGAATTTTTCATATCCGCTCACCTGTCTTCTATTCTGTAATCTTTTCATGCATTATAGTAAAGCGACGCCAACCTGTCAACTATACGCTGATCCTGCGTTTCTGATATAAACTAGAATCTCACCTGCGGGATTCTCCGCCTGCGGCGGGTCACATCAGCGGCATCTTCCCATCCGCCGCAGTGCGATCCCGCGGAGTGCTTGTCCTTTCATATGGAACGAGGTTTGCTGTGAAAGAACATGAGAACCGCCATCGCACAGATGACCGCGTAGCCCGCCCAGCTTAACGGATCCGGTATCTGGCCGAACAGCACGAATCCGAGAAAAGCCGAAAAGATAATCTGGGAATAATCGTACACGGAGATTTCCCTCGCAGGCGCGCATCCGTATGCGGCCGTAATCCCAAACTGTCCGCCCGCAGCGGCCATCCCCGCCAGCAGAAGGAACAGAGTCTGCTCCCCGTTCATAGGGTGATAGTCAAAGATAAGGAACGGCAGCGTCACCGCACAGGAAAACAGCGAGAAAAAGCATACAATAAACGGTCCTTTCTCTCCGTGCAGCTGCAGTTTCCGCACATACGTATAAGCGATTCCCGCGCTGAATCCTCCCGCCAGTCCGATCAGGGACGGCAGCAGGTCAATATTGGAAAACACGGGTTTTATGACAAGCAGGCTGCCCGCAAACGCCCCAACGACTATCAGGGCCTGAGACAGGGCGACTTTTTCCTTCAGGATCAGATAACTGCCGATCACCACAAAGAACGGCGACATCTTGTTCAGCATGGAGGCGTCCGACAATACCAGATGATCCACCGCGTAAAAATTACAAAGGATCCCGACGGTCCCAAATACAGACCTCAGGAGCAGATCCTTTCTGTTCTTCCTTTCGCATCCCGCCTTTATCCCGTCCTTCTCCAGGATGAACAGTGTGAAGAAGAACGCCGCCAGATTCCGAAAAAAACTTTTTTGCACGGACGGCAGGTTCCCTGCCAGGCGCACAAACACATTCATCAGCGCAAAGCAAAATGCCGAACACAGAATGTATATAATTCCCAGATATTTCTTATTTTGTTTCACAATATCCCCCTGAGCTACAGATCAAACAGCGAAAGCTGGTTGCTCTCCGGGATCCCGCCGAACAGTCCCAGATTATTCATGGTATCGATCACCGTCTTGCTCACCTTTGTTCTCTGGCGGAAATCGTCCCGTGACAGATACGGCCCCTGTGCGGACGCCGCCTCGACCGCCTCCGCCGCCGTACCTCCCATTCCCTCGATGCTGGAAAGAGGGGGCATGAGCTTTCCGTCCACGATCAGAA
>CANRMH010000036.1 GCA_947631695.1 uncultured Lachnospiraceae bacterium
TCCCTTTCCTGAAGGCGACGCAGGACAGAGTGGTTCTGGAGATACAGAGGGGATGCATCCGCGGGTGCCGGTTCTGTCAGGCCGGAATGATCTACCGCCCCACGCGCGAGCGCGATGTGAACGTGCTGAAGGAGTACGCTCGGCAAATGCTGGACAGCACCGGGCATGAGGAGATTTCCCTGAGTTCGCTGAGTTCCAGCGACTACAGCGGGCTGGAGGAACTGGTTCGTTTTTTGATCGATGAGTTTGGCGAAAAGGGAATCAATATTTCGCTCCCCTCCCTCAGAATCGATGCTTTTTCCCTGGACGTTATGGGAAAGGTGCAGGATATCCGCAAGAGCAGTCTCACCTTTGCGCCGGAGGCGGGATCTCAGCGGATGCGCGATGTGATCAACAAGGGGCTGACGGAGGAGGAGATCCTGCGCGGAGCCTCTCTGGCGTTCGAGGGCGGATGGTCGAAAGTGAAGCTGTATTTTATGCTGGGGCTTCCCACGGAAACAGAGGAAGATATGAGGGAAATTGCCGTCCTCTCCGATAAAATCGCGAGGCGGTATTACGAGATTCCAAAGGACAGGCGCAACGGAAAATGCCAGATCACCGCAAGTTCCTCTTTCTTTATCCCCAAGCCGTTTACTCCGTTCCAGTGGGCAAAGATGTGTACGAACGAAGAATATATCGCGCGCGCGGCGATTGTAAAGCACGCGTTCCTGGAACAGCTGAACCGAAAAAGCCTGAAATACAACTGGCATGACGCGGAAGTCACCGTGCTTGAGGGCGTTTTTGCCAGAGGGGACCGCAGAGTATCCGCGGTGATCGAGGAGGCTTACCGCCTGGGATGCCTGTATGATTCCTGGACGGAAAGCTTCGATAACGAAAAGTGGATGCAGGCTTTTCAAAATACGGGAATCGACATTGCGTTCTACAATCTGAGAGAGCGGTCTCTGGATGAGACGCTCCCCTGGGATTTCATCGACGTCGGGGTGACAAAGGAATTCCTGAAAAAAGAATGGCGGCGGGCGATGGAGGGAAAAGTAACTCCGAACTGCAGAGAGCAGTGTTCCGGGTGCGGGGCGGCGAGATGGAAAGGAGGAGTCTGCGTTGAAGGTAAGAATTAAATTCCGAAAATTCGGCGTTATGAAATTCATCAGCCATCTCGATGTGATGCGGTATTTTCAGAAGGCGATGCGCCGCGCCGAAATCCCGATCTCATTCACGGCGGGCATGAGTCCTCATATGATCATGTCTTTTGCCCAGCCGCTCGGCGTGGGGCTTACCAGCGACGCGGAGTATCTGGACGTCGAAATCCGCGAGGCGGTCCCGTCCGCATTGGCGGTCAGACGACTGAACGAAGTGATGGCGGACGGAATGGAGATCGTAAGCTTCCTGCAGATTCCGGAAGACAAAAAAAGCAGCGGGATGACGGTGACTGCTGCCGCGGATTACCTTGCTTTTCCGGTGAAAGGGGAAATCCCACCGGCGTGGATGCAAAGGGCGGAGGAATTTATTGCTCAGGATCAGATCGTTGTTCGAAAGAAGACAAAGAGAAGCGAAAAGGATGTTGATATCCTTCCCATGATCTATCAGTTCGTTCCAAAAGAGCAGGCGTTTTTTTTGAAACTTGCCGCCGGAAGCGAACAGAATCTGAAACCCGAGCTGGTGATGGACGCGTTTCAGGATTTTGCGGGGACTTCACGTGATACGTTTTCGCTGCGCTACCACAGAGCGGAGATTTATGCGAAAGCGGAAGGAGACAGCGGCCCGGAATTTTGCTCCCTGGAATCTTTCGGGAGAGAAATTCCCTTCGGCTCTTAAATGATTCGAAAGACCCTCTTGCATACCGCAGGGGGTGAGTGGTATGATAGTAAACTGAATAAAAGACATGGAGGATTACGGAGGATGAAGAAAGTAGTAAAGTTTGGGGGCAGTTCGCTTGCAAGCGCGGAACAGTTCAGGAAAGTCAGACGGATCATCCGGCAGGATGATTCCAGAAGATATGTCGTGCCTTCCGCGCCCGGAAAACGAACCCCGGACGATACCAAAGTTACAGACCTTTTATATAATTGTTACGGGATGGCGGCCCGCGAGGATGAATTTGAGGATTCGCTGAAGGTTATCCGGCAGCGCTATGATGAGATCATTGAGGAATTAAAATTAAATCTGAATCTGGACGAAGAATTTAAGAGCATCCGGGAAAATTTCAGCAAAAAGACAGGAAGGGATTACGCCGCATCCAGAGGAGAATATTTAAACGGCATTATTCTGGCGAATTATCTCGGGTACGGATTTATCGACGCCGCGGACATCATTTTTTTTGATGAAGAAGGAAATTTTGACGGCGAGAAGACATACGCGGTGCTTTCCGAGAGACTCGCTCATGTGGACAAAGTGGTAATCCCCGGATTCTATGGATCTATGCCGGACGGAAAGATCAAAACTTTTTCCAGGGGAGGATCCGATATTACAGGCTCTATCGTGGCCAAAGCAGTTCTTGCGGACCTGTACGAGAACTGGACGGACGTGTCCGGTTTCCTGATCGCCGATCCAAACGTGGTGGAACACCCGAAGGCGATCGACGTGATCACCTACCGGGAACTTCGGGAACTATCCTATATGGGCGCTACCGTGCTGCATGAGGACGCGATTTTTCCTGTTCGAAGCGAGGGGATCCCGATCAATATCCGGAACACGAACGCGCCGGAAGATAAGGGGACTCTGATCGTGGAGGGAACCTGCAGGAAACCCAGATTCGTTATTACGGGAATTGCGGGAAAGAAAGACTTTGCCTCGATTACTGTGGAAAAGGCGATGATGAATTCAGAAGTCGGCTTTTGCAAGAAGGTCCTTGAAGTGTTTGAAAAAAATGGAATTTCTATCGAGCATATGCCGTCGGGGATCGATACCATGACGATCTTTGTCCACCAGGATGAGTTTGAGGAAAAGGAGCAGAAGGTGATCGCGGGCATTCACCGCGCTGTGGAACCCGACCTGGTTGAGCTGGAATCCGATCTTGCGCTGATCGCCGTTGTCGGAAGGGGCATGAAAGCGACCAGGGGAACGTCCGGGAGGATCTTTTCCGCTTTGGCGCACGCGAACGTAAACGTAAAGATGATCGATCAGGGATCCAGCGAGCTGAACATCATTATCGGTGTGAGAAACCACGATTTTGAAGCGGCCATAAAAGCGATTTACGATATATTTGTAACGACGCAGCTTTAGAACACAAACGGAGGAATGAGAGAATGATAGACTTTCACACACATATTTTTCCGGAAAAAATTGCGAAGAACACTCTGGATTTTTTGTCGTCCCGCTGCCGCATCAAACCGCACACAAACGGAATGGCGGACGGCCTTTTAGAATCAACGGAGGAGGCGGGGCTGGACTGCTCTGTGATCCTTCCCGTTGTGACGCGCCCCTCGCAGTTCTCCTCGATCCACCGGTTTGCCCTCGGGTTTCAGGAGGGAAAGCTGCTTTCCTTCGGAGGGATCCATCCGGACAGCGAAGACTACAGGGCGCAGCTTCGGCAGATCAGCGCGGACGGAATGAAGGGGATTAAACTCCACCCGGATTACCAGGGGGTATTTATCGACGATATCCGGTATAAAAGGATCATTTCCATGGCTTCCGAGCTGGGACTGATCGTCAGCGTACATGCCGGATGGGACCCGGGTTATCCGGAATGCACACACTGCACGCCCGCCCGCACTGCTGAGATGATCCGCGAAGTACAGCCGGAAAAACTTGTACTTGCCCATATGGGCGGCTACAGGTGCTGGGACGCGGTGGAGGAATATCTGGTGGGCGCTCCGGTATGGTTCGATACAGCGGTAGTGTTCGGGGACATTCCCGACGAGCAGTTCCTTCGCATGGTGAGAAACCATGGGGCGGAGAAGATCCTGTTCGCAACGGATTCTCCGTGGGCCGGGCAGAAAGAGTTTGTGGACTATCTGAGAGGGCTTCCGCTTACAGAGGAAGAAAAACAGGCAATTTTGCACGACAACGCCGCAAAACTGCTTGGTATGACGATATAAAGACCAGCGGCCGCAGCGTATATTGACAGTGTTGGAAGACGATAAAGGAGGATGGAAAATGGGAAGTTTGATATTGCCGGACAACTACGTTTCTCCCCTTACGATCCGGGAGACAGAAGTGGCAATCAAGGAAGTGAAGGATCACTTTGAACGGGCGCTTGCAAAATCTCTGCACCTGATCCGGGTCTCGGCGCCGCTGTTCGTCAAGCCGGAAACGGGCCTGAACGATAATCTGAACGGTGTGGAGCGGCCGGTTGCCTTCGGAATCAGAGAGCAGGGCGAACAGACGGCCGAAATCGTGCATTCGCTTGCGAAATGGAAGAGATACGCATTAAAGAAATATGAATTTCATTCCGGCGAGGGTCTGTACACGGACATGAGCGCCATCCGGCGCGACGAGGAGACGGACAACATCCATTCGATCTACGTGGACCAGTGGGACTGGGAAAAGGTGATTTCCAGGGAGGAGAGAAATACCGAAACCCTCCAGTACACGGTGCGGAAGGTCTATGCCGCGCTGAAGGAGACGGAAGACTATATGTCCAGAAGATATAATTACATAGAACCTCTTTTGCCGGACGATATTGTCTTTGTGACGTCTCAGGAACTGGAGGACATGTACCCGGAACTGGAACCGAAGGAGAGGGAACGCCAGATCGCAAAGGCAAAGGGAGCGGTCTTTATTTCGCAGATCGGGAAAGCCCTGGCTTCCGGAGAGAAGCACGACGGACGCGCGCCGGACTATGACGACTGGGAGCTGAACGGGGATATTGTAGTGTACTATCCGGTTCTCGACATTGCCCTTGAACTGTCTTCAATGGGAATCCGCGTAGACGAGGAAGCTCTGAGGCGCCAGCTTAAGATCGCGGGATGCGAGGAGCGGGCCGAGCTGCAGTTCCAGAAAGCGCTGCTCTGCGGCGACCTTCCATGTACGATCGGCGGCGGGATCGGCCAGTCCAGGATCTGCATGTACTATCTGCGCAAAGCGCACATCGGAGAGGTGCAGTCTTCCGTCTGGCCGGATGAAATGTTCGAGGAAGCGGAGAAACATGGGATTTTATTACTGTAGTTGTTGATTTTTAAAAAAATGTCTAGTAGAATGTACCTAGCAGTAACCGGGAGGAATTCGGAATGGCTGAAATTACGAAAGTTGCGCTGGACGCCATGGGAGGCGATCATGCGCCGCATGAGATCATAAAAGGGGCGGTTGACGCGGTCGGAAGGACGGACGGCGTAAAGGTGCTTCTGGTTGGAAAGGAAGACGTCATCAGGGAAGAACTTGGACATTTTTCATGCGGCGAGGACAGGATCGGGATCGTCAATGCGAGCGAGGTGATCGAGACGGCGGAACCCCCGGTAAATGCGATCAGACGAAAGAAAGATTCGTCGATCGTCGTAGGGATGAAGCTGGTAAAAAACGGGGAGGCGGACGCTTTTGTCTCAGCCGGAAGCTCCGGCGCGATCCTGGTTGGCGGACAGACGCTGGTAGGAAGGATCAAGGGGATCGAGCGGCCCCCGCTTGCACCTCTGATCCCGACGGAAAAGGGAGTCTCTCTTCTGATCGACTGCGGGGCCAACGTGGACGCCAGGCCGTCCCATCTGGTCCAGTTTGCAAAGATGGGTTCCATCTATATGGAACATGTGATGGGGATCCGGAATCCGAGGGTGGCGATTGTGAATATCGGCGCCGAGGAGGAAAAGGGAAACGCGCTTGTGAAGGAAACGTTTCCTCTGTTGAAAAATACAAAAGGGATTCATTTTGTCGGAAGTATAGAAGCAAGAGAAATTCCGCGCGGCCAGGCGGACGTGATCGTCTGCGAAGCGTTTGCGGGCAACATTATTCTGAAGCTGTTTGAAGGAGTAGGCGCTGTCCTGCTCGACAAAATCAAGGCGGGAATGCGGACGTCTCTCCGCAGCAAACTGGGAGGACTTCTTGTAAAACCGGCGCTGAAGGAGACCCTGAAAGAGTTCGACGCAAGCGAATACGGCGGGGCGCCGCTTCTGGGTCTGAACGGGCTGGTGGTGAAAACGCATGGGAATTCGCGCGCGGGAGAAATTTCAAACGCCATCCTTCAGTGTATTCAGTTTAAAGAACAAAAGATCAATGAAAAGATCAGAGAATGTATTCAAACGGATGACAAATCCGATGAATAAACCGGCATGTCAGGAAAGGAGAAAAGAATATGGAATTTGAAAAATTACAGGAAATTATAGCGGACGTACTTAACGTGGATGCGGACGACATTACGATGGAAACGACTTTTGTTGACGACCTGGGAGCGGATTCCCTTGATATCTTTCAGATCATTATGGGAATTGAGGAAGCATTTGATATTGAGATTGACAATGACGACGCGGAGAAGATACAGACGGTAGGCGATGCGGTAGAACAGATCAAGAACGCAGTCAACTAGGAAGATTCGCGGAAAAGCCCAGGAAAGGGCTTTTTCGTTTTGTGAGGCGGAAAATATGAATCAGAATCTGAAAATACTGGAAGAAAAAATAGGATATTTTTTTCATAACCCCCGGCTGCTGCGGCAGGCGATGACGCACAGCTCCTATGCGAACGAAAAGCATTTGCCCAAATGCGAATGCAATGAGAGGCTGGAATTTCTGGGGGACGCCGTACTCGAACTGGTTTCCAGTGAATTTTTATTCCGCGAGGACGAACAGATGCCCGAGGGAGAACTGACGAAGACCCGGGCAAGCGTGGTCTGCGAACAGGCGCTTGCTTTCTGCGCCGGCAGGATCGGACTGGGAAATTTCCTTCTGCTCGGCAGAGGGGAGGAAGTTACCGGGGGCAGGAAGCGGGAATCCATCACCTCGGATGCGATGGAAGCGCTGATAGGAGCGATCTATATCGACGGTGGTTTTGCTAATGCAAAAGAGTTTATAAACCGCTTTATATTAAACGATCTGGAACACAGGAAACTCTTTTATGATAGCAAGACTATCCTTCAGGAAATCGTACAGGCCCATTTCACGCAGAAGATCCAATACCGTCTTCTGTCCGAACAGGGGCCGGATCACGATAAGTCCTTCCGGTGTGCCGTAATGATCGGCGACGAGAGATACGGAACCGGCGAGGGAAGGACAAAAAAAGGCGCGGAGCAGGAGGCGGCGTATCAAACCATCCTGATGCTCAGGCAAAAGAACATAAAGTAGGTGCGGCATGTATTTAAAGAGCATAGAAGTGCAGGGCTTTAAGTCGTTTGCACACAAAATCGTATTTGAATTCCATAACGGAATTACCGGGATCGTCGGCCCCAACGGAAGCGGCAAGAGCAATGTCGCGGATGCGGTAAGATGGGTTCTGGGCGAGCAGAGGGTAAAGCAGCTTCGCGGCGGCAATATGCAGGACGTTATTTTCTCCGGAACAGAGAACCGAAAGCCGTTAAGTTACGCGTCGGTTGCCATTACGCTGGACAACTCGGACCATCATCTGCCCACGGAGTATGAGGAAGTGACGGTGACCCGCAAGCTGTATCGCTCCGGAGAGAGCGAATACCTGTTGAACGGCAGTACCTGCAGGTTAAAGGACATCAATGAACTGTTCTACGACACCGGGATCGGCAAAGAGGGATATTCCATTATCGGGCAGGGACAGATCGATAAGGTCTTGAGCGGGAAACCGGAGGACAGGAGGGAACTCTTTGACGAGGCCGCAGGGATCGTGAAATTCAAGCGCCGAAAAGTCATGTCCGTAAAGAAGCTGGAGGAGGAACAGAAAAACCTGCTGCGCGTCAATGACATTCTGAGCGAACTTGAAAAGCAGGTCGGCCCGCTTTGCGAGCAGTCCAGGACAGCGAAGGCTTATCTGAAAAAAAAGGAAGAACTGAAGATCTACGATATCAACCTGTTTCTTTTGGAGACGGAACGGCTTGCGGAGCTGATAAAAGATCTTGACGCAAAGATCGGCATTGCGCAGAACGAGCTGCGGGAGGCAAAACAGTCGTACGAGTCGATGAAGCAGGAATATGAATCTGTAGAGCAGCAGATGGATATGGCGGACGCGGAGATCGAGAAGTTCAGGAACCGGTTGAACGAGACTACGATCCTTCGGCAGCAGCTCGAAAACCAGATCGATCTTTTGAAGGAACAGATCCACAGCATGCGCATGTCGGACGACCATTATGACAGGCGGTCGGAGACGATCCATACGGAACTGGATGAACGGGCCGCGCAGATGGAGGAGCTTTCAAAGGAAGAGGTCGTCCTGAAAGAAGAACTCAACACAAAAACGGACGCGGAGGAGATCGCGAAACGCGCGCTTGCCGAAGTGCAGACTGCAATCGCAGTTCTGACGCAAAAACTGGAAACCAATAAGAATGAGATCATCGAACTGCTGAACAACCGGGCTTTCACCAGGGCAAAGATGCAGCGGTACGATACGATGCTGGAACAGATCCAGGTTCGAAAAGCGCAGATGACCCAGAGGCTGATTTCCTCCGAAAGCGAAGCCTGCGAGCAGAGGGAACTTCTGGAAAAACATAATGCAAAATTGAAACATATTTCCGGTCAAATTCAGAGTCTGCTGGAAGAGAGTAAGAACTGCGAGTCTGAAATCCAGAGGATGAAGGGGATTCTGGCCGTACAGGAACAGAAACTGAAAGAAGGCCAGGCAGCTTATCATCGGGAACAGTCCAGACTGGAAACCCTGAAAAACATGACGGAGCGGTACGAAGGATTCGGCGTGAGCATACGCAAAGTCATGGAACAGAAAAAAAAGGATCCGGGGATCCTGGGAGTAGTGGCCGACATCATCAAAGTAGAAAAAACGTATGAGATCGCCATAGAGACGGCGCTTGGGGGAAGCATCCAAAATATCGTGACGGACCGGGAGGAAACGGCGAAACGCATGATCGCCTTTTTGAAAAAGAACCGGTTTGGACGGGCGACTTTTCTTCCCCTTACGGGAATTACGGAAGGAAGCGGTATCCAGAGACCTGAAGTGCTGAAGGAACCGGGCGTGATCGGGGTCGCCAGCGAACTCGTCGACGTGCCGGATTCGTACCGGCAGCTTTCCAGGCATCTGCTGGGGCGTACGGTTGTGGTGGACCATATTGACCATGGGATCGCTATCGCAAGAAAATACCGGCATTCCATCCGTCTGGTCACCGTCGAGGGGGAACTGTTGAATCCCGGAGGATCTATGACCGGAGGAACTTTTAGAAATTCCGGAAATCTTCTGAGCAGGCGGCGCGAAATCGAGGAATCTGAGCGGAACGTACTGCGCCTGAGAGAAGAGATGGATGCGATAGAACAGGACTCCGAACAGCTGCGCAGGAAACGTTCGGAATCCTATGACAGAGTGGAAGAGATCCAGCGGCAGCTCCAGGAGGCCTACGTAGTTCAAAACACCGAAAAAATGAGTGTGGAACAGGCGAATGAGCGGATTCAGAGTATCAGAAGCGCCTCCCTTCAGATTCAAAACGAGGGAAAGGAACTGGAACGCCAGATCACGGATATCAGCGACAACCAGGAATCGATTGCTTTGGAACTGGAAACTTCGGAACATATGGAGGCCTCGCTTACGGAACAGATCGAAGCCGGCGGGAGGGAACTGGAGGAGCAGCGCAAGCAGGAGGCCGCGCGGCAGCAGGAGGCGGAAGCGGCGCATCTTGATCTGGCTGCATTGCAGCAAAGGCAGGAATTCCTGGCCGCAAACAGGACGCGCATTGAGGAAGAGACGGAAAAATTGCAGGAAGAACTCATGGAACTGCGCTCCGGAAAAGACCTGGCTTCCCGCGAGATCACCGGAAAGGAACAGCAGATTCAGGAGATCTGCGCAACGATAGACAATTCAAAAGAACTCTTTGAGGAAATAGAAAAAGAAATTCAAAAAAATACCGAGGCGAGGGAGAAGCTCAATCAAAAGCACAAAGCTTTCCTCAGTGCAAGGGAAGAATTGTCCGGCCATATATCGGATCTGGACAGGGAGATCTTCCGGTTGGAGAGCAGGAGAGAAGGATACGGGGAATCGTCCGACAGGCAGATCAGCTATATGTGGGACGAGTATGAGGTGACATTGAACCGCGCCATGGAACTTAAGGATAACGACCTGACGGATCTGGCTGTGATCAAAAAGAAGATCCAGCAGCTGAAAGGTGAGATCCGAAATCTCGGCCCGGTCAATGTGAATGCGATCGACGACTATAAACGGATATCCGAGAGGTATGAGTTCCTGAAGACACAGAGGGACGATCTGGAGGAAGCCGGAAGGACCCTGATGAACATCATAGAAGAGCTGGACAATGCTATGAGGAAGCAGTTCACCGAACAGTTTGCAAAAATCGCAAAGGAATTCGACGTTGTCTTCAAGGAGCTGTTCGGAGGCGGAAGCGGAACGCTGGAACTTGTGGAAGCGGAGGATGTACTGGATGCGGGAATCCGTATCGTCGCCCAGCCGCCGGGCAAGAAACTGCAGAATATGATGCAGCTGTCGGGCGGGGAGAAGGCTCTGACGGCGATCGCGCTTTTGTTTGCCATTCAGAATCTGAAGCCTTCCCCGTTCTGCCTTCTGGATGAGATCGAGGCCGCCCTCGATGATTCGAATGTAGTCAGATTCGCCAGATATCTGCACAAACTTACAAAAAACACGCAATTCATCGTGATCACCCACCGAAGGGGAACCATGACGGCTGCGGACAGGCTTTATGGGATCACCATGCAGGAAAAGGGAGTTTCCACGCTGGTGTCCGTAAGCCTCCTGGAAGATGAATTGGAACAGTGAGACAGGAGGATGATATGTCGGAAGAGAAGGGATTTTTTAAACGTCTTGTGTCCGGACTTGCAAAAACCAGGGATCACATCGTATCAGGCATGGACAATATTTTCCATGGCTTTTCCAAGATCGACGAAGAGTTTTATGACGAGCTGGAAGAGATCCTGATCATGGGTGATCTGGGCGTGCAGGCAACCTGCGATATTCTGGACGATCTGCGCGATAAGGTGAAAGAGCAGCATGTCAGGGAGCCGTCGGACTGCAGGCAGCTATTGATCGACAGTATCAAGGAGCAGATGAACGTCGAGAAAGCGGCGTATGAATTTGAAGAGAAAACTTCCGTTGTGATGGTAGTCGGCGTCAACGGAGTCGGAAAAACCACTACGATTGGGAAGCTGGCCGGGAAACTTAGGGAGCAGAATAAAAAGGTTCTGATCGCGGCGGCGGATACTTTCCGGGCCGCCGCAGGAGAGCAGCTGAAGGAGTGGGCGAACCGCGCGCACGCGGAACTGATCGGGGGACAGGAAGGATCCGATCCCGCATCCGTCGTATACGATGCGGTGGCGGCGGCGAAAGCCCGCCATGCAGACGTCCTTTTGTGCGATACCGCAGGCAGGCTTCACAACAAAAAAAATCTTATGGAAGAGCTGAAAAAGATGAACCGGATCATCGACCGGAATTATCCGGAGGCTTTTCGGGAAACGCTTGTGGTTCTTGACGCTACGACAGGCCAGAACGCGCTTCAGCAGGCAAGGGAATTTCAAAACGCCGCAGATATCACCGGGGTTATACTGACCAAGATGGACGGCACCGCGAAAGGCGGGATTGCCGTGGCCATCCAGGCGGAGCTGGGGATTCCGGTAAAATATATCGGCGTAGGGGAAACCCTGGACGATCTGCAGAAATTCGACGCGGATACTTTTGTAGACGCTTTATTTGCAGTATAAACAAAAAATATATTGGAGGAAGGGATAAGAAATGTTGACGTTAGAAAAATTTGAACAGGCCAGCGAGCTGGTGAAAAAAGTGACCACTCCCACAAAACTGATCTACAGTGAATTCCTGAGCGAGCAGACGGGAGGAAAGATCTATCTGAAACCGGAGAACATGCAGTACACCGGAGCATTCAAAGTCCGCGGGGCATACTACAAGATCAGCACCCTCACCCCGGAGGAAAGGGAGAAAGGCCTGATCACGGCGTCCGCGGGGAACCATGCCCAGGGAGTCGCCTACGCCGCAAAGAAATACGGATGCAAAGCCGTGATCGTGATGCCCACGGTCACCCCGCTGATCAAGGTAAACCGTACGAAGAGCTACGGGGCGGAAGTCATCCTCTACGGGGACGTCTATGACGATGCGTGCAGCTATGCGCAGAAACTTGCGGAAGAAAAGGAATATACGTTTGTTCATCCGTTTGACGACCTCGATGTGGTGACCGGACAGGGAACGATCGCCATGGAAATTGTACAGGAACTTCCGACGGTCGATTATATTCTGGTCCCGGTGGGCGGCGGCGGCCTGATCACCGGCGTTGCCACTCTGGCAAAGATGCTGAATCCCAAGATTAAGATCGTGGGCGTGGAACCCTCGCCTGCCGCCAGCATGACGGCTGCGCTGCAGTCCGGGGAGCCTGTGACTCTTCCGAGCGCCAACACCATTGCGGACGGCACTGCGGTGAAGCGGGTAGGGGATAAGATCTTTCCGTACGTGCAGGAAAATGTGGATCAGATTCTAACCGTGGAGGACGACGAATTGATCGGCGCGTTTTTGGACCTCGTGGAAAACCACAAGATGGTTGTGGAAAATTCCGGTTTGCTGACTGTCGCGGCTCTGAAACAGCTCGATCTGAAAAGCAAAAAAGTAGTGGCCCTCTTAAGCGGAGGAAATATGGACGTGATTACCATGTCCTCCATCGTGCAGCACGGACTGATCCAGAGGGACCGTATCTTTTCCGTATCCGTGCTTCTGCCGGACAAGCCCGGAGAACTCGTGCGCGTGGCCGCGACGATCGCCAACGCGAAGGGAAACGTGATCAAGCTGGAGCACAATCAGTTTGTCAGCACCAACCGGAACGCCGCGGTGGAGCTTCGCATCACGATGGAGGCTTTCGGTACGGACCACAAGCAGGAAATCCTCCAGGCGCTGGAGGACGACGGATTCCGTCCAAGAGAGATAGGAGCAAAATTATACTAATAAACCAAAGAAAAATGAAAGGGGAAGAAATATGGAAAAGATCAAAATGACGACGCCCATCGTGGAGATGGATGGGGATGAGATGACCAGGATTCTCTGGAAGATGATCAAGGAACATCTTCTGGAACCGTTTGTGGAGCTGAATACGGAATATTACGATCTGGGTCTGGAACACCGGAATGAAACGGACGATCAGGTTACTGTGGATTCCGCAAACGCCACCAAAAAATATAAGGTGGCGGTAAAATGCGCTACGATCACTCCAAACGCAGCGCGCATGTCCGAATACGACCTGAAAGAAATGTGGAAAAGTCCAAACGGAACGATCCGCGCCATTCTGGACGGGACCGTATTCCGCGCTCCGATCGTAGTAAAAGGGATCGAACCGTGCGTGCGGAACTGGAAGAAACCGATCACCATCGCAAGGCATGCCTACGGAGACGTTTATAAGGGATCTGAAATGAAAATCCCGGGACCCGGAAAGGTCGAACTGGTCTATACCGCCGCGGACGGTTCAGAGATCAGGGAGCCGGTGCATCAGTTTGAAAGCGCCGGTATCGTACAGGGCATGCACAACGTAGATCAGTCTATCGAAAGTTTTGCGAGAAGCTGCTTTAACTATGCGCTCGATACGAAACAGACTCTGTGGTTCGCCACAAAGGATACGATTTCCAAAAAATATGACCATACATTCAAGGATATTTTCCAGGAGATCTATGACGCCGAATATGATGAAAAATTCCGTGAAGCCGGGATAGAGTATTTTTATACCCTGATCGACGACGCGGTAGCGCGCGTCATGAAATCGGAGGGCGGCTTTATATGGGCGTGCAAGAATTACGACGGGGACGTCATGAGCGATATGGTTTCCTCCGCGTTCGGCTCTCTTGCCATGATGACTTCCGTTCTCGTCTCCCCGGAAGGATACTACGAGTACGAGGCCGCTCACGGAACGGTGCAGCGCCATTACTATAAGCATCTGAAGGGTGAGGAAACCTCCACGAATTCCGTGGCGACGATTTTCGCCTGGACGGGAGCGCTCCGCAAGAGGGGAGAGCTGGACGGAAACAGAGAACTGATGGCGTTCGCGGACAAACTGGAAAAGGCGACGATCGACACCATTGAGGAAGGAAAAATGACGAAGGATCTGGCGCTTATTACCACGATCGAAAATCCCACCGTGCTGAACAGCGAAGGATTCATTCTGGCGATCGCAGAAAAATTAGCATAAAATACATGTGATGAAAAGCCGGGGAATTAGGACGGGCATGCCGAGCGTATGAAAGAAAGTCTGTAAATTCTGATCTTCTATGATAATTATGAGGGCTGGAG
>CANRMH010000037.1 GCA_947631695.1 uncultured Lachnospiraceae bacterium
CAACCGCCAGAATATCGCTCTGTCTCACGATAATATAGGTCTCTTCATCCAGTTCCACTTCCGTTCCCGCATACTTGGAATAAATGACCGTCTGTCCTTCTTTTACATGCATCTCTATCTCTTTTCCATCGATCACACCGCCGGGGCCGACAGCAATCACTTCCGCCTGCTGTGGTTTTTCCTTTGTCTGTCCGGGCAACACAATGCCGGATTTCGTCGTCTCCTCAGCTATTAACTGTTTCAATACAACTCTGTCTCCCAATGGTACTAATTTCATATTCTATTCCTCCTTTATGCTGTCTGCTTTGTTAGCACTCATAAAAAGAGAGTGCTAAAAACTATAAATATAAAATAGCACTCCCCCGACATTTTGTCAACACACTTTCTATTTAGTTTAGATTATTTTTATAAAATCCATTTTCAACCAGGAGAACCATGACGTTTCCCCGCCTGTCGATAAAACGTTCAGCGATCCTTCCCTGGCATACCAGCTCTTCTTCCCCGGATATCAGGCACCTGTACCTGGCGTCCAGCGATATGTCCGGCAGCCCGGCATCCAGCAGTAATAAATATATGCATTCCCGCTCTTCGTCATACCTGATCACTTCGCACCGATAACTGTTTTCATCAAAGAATCCGTCTTCCAGATTCATTTTTGTCATTTGAAGGTTGACCGGACAATGTTCAAACATGGATTTAGCCCCCTCCTGCGTTTACCGAGCCCGCTCTTCTCTGATTCTTTCCAGCTCCGTAAAGACGTATCCGTTCACAACTTTAATATAAGTCCCCTTCATTCCCGAGGAACGGGACTCTATCACGCCGGCGCTCTCAAACTTTCTGAGCGCATTCACGATCACGGAGCGGGTAATCCCGACTCTGTCCGCAATCTTGCTCGCCACCAGGATTCCCTCGTTTCCATTCAGTTCGTCGAAGATGTGGAACATCGCCTCCAATTCGGAGAAAGACAGCGTGCTGATAGCGGAACGGACAATCTGCACCTTTCTTTTTTCCTCCGCGCTCTCCTCATTTACGGAGCGCAGCATCTCCAGCCCAACCACCGTTGTCCCGTATTCGCTCAGAATAATGTCGTCGATATCATAGCTTTCACTCTGCTTATACATAAACAGCGTGCCAAGCCGCTCGCCGGCAATCTCTATCGGAGTGATGATCGCCTGGTAGCTGTTCACAATATCCGGTGAAAAACCAAGCGTTTCCAGATTGACATTCTCCTTTGTAGAGAGAATACTCAGGATTCTTTCGTTCAGCATCCCGTCAATAAAACAGCCCACTTCCCCTATGATCAGTTCCGTGATCGTCTCCACGCCGGGACACCGGCTGACTCCCAGGATCTTTCCTTTCTTGCTGATTACCAGCACATTGGAATCCAGTATTTCCGTGAGAACCGCACAGATGTCATTAAATACTACCTTGCTGGAATTATTGTTATGCAGCAATTTGTTTATTTTTCTTGTTTTATCTAATAATTGTACGCTCATATACTTTCCTCCACTTTTTGTTTGTATATTATCATACAATTTTTGTTTTTTCAACAAATTTCCTAATTATTTGTAATTTTCTCTGTTCCGGACGTCTTCTGCTGTGCAGCCGGATTCTGCCAGGACATAAAATCGCATTCGGGATTATCTATGCATCCGTAATATTTCCGTCCCTTTTTTGTCTTTCGGATGACGATATCCTTTCCGCATTTCGGGCAGGCGACCCCGATTTTTTCCAGATACGGCTTGGTGTTTCTGCACTCCGGGAACCCCGGGCAGGCCAGGAATCTTCCGTGCGGTCCGTACTTTATGACCATGTTGCGCCCGCACTCCTCGCAGACCACATCCGTCACTTCGTCCTCGATCTTGATGCTTTCCAGTTCCTTTTCCGCCATTTGTACCGCTTCCTGCAGATCCGGATAGAAATTGGAGATCACGGATTTCCACTCCACCTTTCCCTCCGCCACCCGGTCAAGAAGCCCTTCCATATTTGCGGTAAAATTCACGTCCACGATCGCCGGAAACGCCTGTTTCATAATATGGTTTACAATCTCTCCCAGCTCTGTGAGGTAGAGATTCCTGTTTTCCTTCGCCACATAGCGTCTGGCAATAATCGTGGATATCGTCGGCGCGTAGGTACTCGGACGCCCAATGCCGAGTTCCTCCAGCGTTTTGACCAGCGACGCTTCCGTGTAGTGGGCCGGCGGCTGCGTAAAATGCTGTTTGGGTTCAAAATATTCCTTGGACAATACAGAATCCGGTCCAAGCTTCTTTAACAGGACATTTCCGCTCTGTTTTTCGTCATCCGCCTCCGTATATACGCAGCGGAAGCCTTCGAAGAGGATCCTGGATGCGGACACCGTAAACCGGTATTTCCCCGCGGCAATTTTGATCGACGTCGTCTCGTATCTGGCCGCCTGCATTCTGCTCGCGGCAAACCGCTTCCAGATCAGCTGATAAAGCCGGTACTGATCCCTGGACAGAGACTCCTTGAGTACCGCCGGAGTTCTCCGGATATCCGTGGGCCGGATCGCCTCGTGTGCATCCTGAATCTTCTTTCCGTCGTCCTTCTGCGCGGAAGCTGGCGCGGCGACGTAATCCGCGCCGTAATTCTCCGCGATATAGCTTCTCGCGCCCGCATCCGCTTCCTCCGATACCCTTGTGGAGTCCGTACGCAGATAGGTAATGACGCCCACGGTGCCGTTTCCCCGGATATCAATTCCCTCGTACAGCTGCTGCGCGATCCGCATCGTCTTCTGAGTCGAAAAATTCAAAACCTTGGAGGCCTCCTGCTGGAGCGTGCTGGTGGTAAACGGCACGGGGGCTTTTTTTATCCGCTCTCCCTTTTTGAGATCGGTCACGGAATATGAGGCTCCGTCCAGTTCCTCCAGGATCCGGTTCATCTCTTCCTCCGACCGGATGGTCATCTTCTCCTGGTCGGTTCCGTAAAATTTCGCGTCAAGAAGCTTCTTCTCCCCTTCCACCCGCAGATAGGCGTCCAGAGACCAGTATTCTTCCGGAATGAACGCATTGATCTCTTCTTCTCTGTCCGCAATGATGCGAAGAGCCACGGACTGCACGCGTCCCGCGCTCAGCCCTCGCTTCACCTTCTCCCACAGAAGGGGGCTGATCTCGTATCCCACCACCCTGTCCAGCGCGCGGCGCGCCTGCTGCGCGTCTACCAGGTTCATGTCGATCTCTCTCGCATTCTTGATAGAAGCCTTGACCGCGCTTTTGGTAATCTCGTTAAAACTGATGCGGTACGTCTTTTTATTTTCCAGCTTCAGCGCTTCGTAAAGATGCCAGGAAATCGCCTCTCCCTCACGGTCCGGGTCGGTTGCCAGGTACACTTTATCAGCCTTTTTCACTTCTTTTCTGAGGTTCGCCAGAATTTCACCCTTCCCGCGGATGGTAATATATTTGGGTTCAAAATCATGCTCCACATCTATTCCCAGCCGGCTCTTCGGCAGATCGCGCACGTGGCCGTTGGATGCAGTGACCGTGTAATTACTGCCCAAAAATTTTTTAATCGTCTTCACCTTTGCAGGCGACTCCACAATTACAAGATAATGAGCCATTTATACACTCCTTTGCTCTCACAGAAATGAGATTCTGCTTTTTTATTCATTCCTTACATAATAATTTTTTCCCGTCTCCCTGATATACCCCTTCAGTTCCAGCGAAACCAGACATTCCAGAAGTTCCCGCGGAGAACATCCGGTCTCTTCCTGGAGCGCGCCGATCGCTTTTGGGTACAAATCGAGTTTACTATACACTAATTTTTCCGTACTTTCAAGCATTGTTTTATTTTTCTCTTCTGACGGCGCGCCGCATTCCCGTAATTTCCCCGCCGTTCTCAGTTCCTCCAGAAAATCTTCCGGCGACAGCAGAATACCCGCGCCCTGACGGATCAGCCGGTTGCACCCGCAGCTCAGGTCGCTGCTCACCGGTCCCGGGAGGGCATAGACGTCCCTTCCCTGCTCCAGGGCAAAATCGGCGGTGATCAGCGAACCGCTCTTCTTTCTCGCTTCCATCACCAGAACAAGATCCGCCAATCCGCTGATGATCCTGTTCCTCGCCGGAAAGTGTTCCCTGAGAGGCAAAGCCCCGGGCGGCTGCTCCGACAAAATCCCGCCCGATCCTAAAATGTCGCGGTACAGTCCGGCATGGTCCTTCGGATAGCAGACGTCCGTCCCGCATCCCAGTACGGCGTACGTATCTCCGCCTCCGTTCAGCGCGCCCCTGTGCGCCGCGCCGTCGATCCCGAGCGCCATCCCGCTGATAACCTGAACGCCGCAGCCGGCAAGCGCCTGAGCGAACCGAAGCGTCGTCCGCTCCCCGTATCCGCTGCACTGCCGCGCGCCCACGACGGCAACCGACAACCGGTCTTTCTCCGGAAGCTTGCCCTTTACATACAAAGCGTACGGCGGCAAAAGCAATTTTAATCCCAGCGGATAAGATTCGTCAAAATATGTGACGATATAAATTTTTTTCTCACGCTGCGCATAAAAATATTCCTCTATCTCCTTTTCCGTGATGCGGGCGGCAGACAGGATCTTGTCTCTGTCCCCTTCCGTCAGCGGCCCTATCTTTTTCAGTCTGTTTTCTTCTATATTATAGATTGCCCTCTCGCTTCCAAGAAGTTCCCGCAGCATGATCTTTTTTCGGTCGGAGATCCTGCAGAGCGCTCCCAACCACCATTTATATTTTTCCTGCTCCGCTTTCTGATTCATTATATACTCCTCCAGTATTTTTTATCCATCATTCGATAGCCAATCGCCTCTTTGAGATGAACGCAGCCGATGTTTTCCTCTCCCTCCAGGTCTGCGATCGTCCTGGCCACCTTCAGGATCCTGTGATAGGTTCTGGCCGTCAGCTCCAGAGAATCATACGCCTGTCTCATAAGAGCCTCCCCGTCCTTTTGCAGCCTGCAGTATTCTTCCAGATCAGACGCCCGAAGCGCCGCATTTACGCTGATTTCCTTTCCGCGGTATCTCATTTTCTGGATCTCTCTCGCCCGCTCCACCCTTTTTCGAATCTCGCCGGAAGATTCCTCCGTATTTTTTCCTCGCAGCGCGTCATAGTCGATCTTCTGCGTTTCCATACAGACGTCAATCCTGCTCAGAAGAGGCTGACTGATCTTTCCCAGATACTGCCGGATCTGGAACGGCGTACACCGGCACCGGTTTCTGTCCGGATAGTATCCGCAGGGGCAGGGATTTGCAGCGGCGACCAGCATGAAGTCGGCCGGAAATACATACGTTCCCTGCTTTCTGGAAATGCGGATCACGCGTTCTTCCAGAGGCTGTCTCAAGATTTCCAGCACCGGTTTGGAAAACTCTGTCAGTTCATCCAGGAACAATACGCCCCCGCTGGCCAGGGTGATCTCCCCCGGCCTGGGATGATTTCCTCCCCCTGCCACAGCCGTCCTCGTCGCCGTATGGTGGACCTCACGAAACGGCCGTTTTCTGATCAAAGGCCGCTCGCAATCCAGCATTCCCATCACACTGTAGATTTTCGTAATTTTCATGCTCTCCTCCATCGACATCGGCGGGAGAATCGCAGAGACAGCTTTTGCGATCATGGACTTGCCGCTTCCCGGCGGTCCTGTCATCAGAAAATTGTGTCCTCCCGCCGCTGCCACTTCGGCCGCCCGCTTCACCATTTTCTGCCCTTTGATATCCCTGAAATCGATCTCCGGAATTTCCTCCCTCACATCCGCCGCCGGTTTTCCGGACGCGATCTCCCGAAGCTGTCCCCGGTGCGTCAGGTAATCGTATACCTCTTTCAGGCATCTTACTCCCCATATGCGGATTCCGCCCGCCAAAGTTCCTTCTTTTCCATTTTCCAACGGCAGAATACAGTTCTTGCACCCGAGCTTTCCGGCTTCCGCCACGATGGGCAGCACGCCGTTCACACCTCGAACCGTACCGTCCAGACACAGTTCCCCTACCATCAGCGTATCCTCCAAAAGCCCGGCGTCTACATATCCAAGCGAAGCCAGGATCGCGACCGCAATCGGAAGATCAAAGGAAGCCCCGGTCTTGCGGACATTCCCCGGGGAGAGATTGATGACGGTCCTTTTCGCGGGCAGCAAGATCCCCGAATTACGGATCGCCGTCCGCACCCTTTCTCCCGCCTCCTTGACTTCGGAGGACAGATAGCCCACCATATGAAACATTGGCAGTCCATTGCTCAAATCCGCCTCCACCTGGACAAATTTTACCTCCAGTCCCTGCAGGACCGCTGACAATACTCTGCTGAACCCCATGACGCTCCCTTCCTTCCCATCGCGCTGAATCTTTGGCCGAAAACGGCCGGAATCTTAAGAAAATAAGAATTTTTCTGAACTTCAGATCTGTTTGATTTACATAATACTTCTTTTCCGTATCTCTGTCAATGGGATATTTCAAAGACAATCCCAGATTTTACATGGAAAAGCACGAGAAAACCGTTTGATTCATAAACTGTAATTAAATACGCTTAGAGGTGCTTCTTTTGAAATCCTTTCCTCAACCCCTCACTTCTGCCGAAGAACAGTATTATCTGCAAAAATATACGGAAGGTGACCTTGAAGCAAAGCACATTCTGATTGAGCGTAATCTGCGACTCGTCGCACATATTGTAAAAAAATACCAGTCCATGGAAGAAGACACGGAAGACCTTCTCTCAATCGGTACGATCGGGCTGATCAAGGCCGTAGTGACTTTTAATCCAAACAAGTCGGTCCGTCTCGGAACCTACGCCGCCAGATGCATTGAAAATGAAATTCTCATGCACATGAGAACAAAAAAGAGAGCCTCCAAAGAAGTCTCTCTCTACGAGCCTATCGGGACCGACCGCGAGGGAAACGAGATCCAGCTTTTCGACATTATTGAGACGGAGGCGGACGACGCCCATCAGAAGCTTGCCCTCAAGGAAGACGTCAAACTGCTCTATGACAAAGTAGAGTCCATACTCTCGCCAAGAGAACGCCTGGTTTTGAAAATGCGTTACGGATTATATAACGAAGAAGAATATACGCAACGGGAGATCGCCGGCAGGCTCGGCATCTCTCGCTCTTACGTTTCAAGGATCGAAAAGAGCGCGATAGAAAAACTGCGGGCCTTTTTTTAAAGCCCGTAGTCCTTTTCCTCTTTTCTCCGCAAAATGTCGTATTTCTCCGGCACGATTCCCAGATCCGCATACAGGATCTGTTTCGCGTGGGGCGCGCTTTCCTGCTCCCTCCCATCCTCGTCCAGGATCCTTTTTACCGTCGTCTCAATGTTCTCGCCGCCGGGTTTCATGATCTCGATCTTTTCACCCACGGAAAATTTATTTTTCTGTTCCAGCCGGCAGAAGCCGTCCTTCACGCCCTCAACGCATCCCAGATACGTATACTCCCTGACGTACGTACTCTCGTCATAAATCTGCGAATCCGCATCCGGTCTGCCGAAATAGAATCCCGTCGAAAACTTCCTGTGCGTACAGCCTGAGATCTGTTCCCGGTACCACGGCATATGCTCCCGGTACAGTTGAGGATCCGCAAGGTAATCGTCGATCGCCCTCCGGTACGTGCGCGCCACCGCGGCCACGTAAAGTGCCGTCTTCATCCGGCCCTCGACCTTCAGGCTGTCGATCCCCGCGTCCAGCAATTCCGGGATATGTTCGATCATGCACAGATCTCTGGAATTAAAAATGTACGTACCCCTCTCGTTCTCATAAACGGGCATATATTCTCCCGGCCGCGTCTCCTCAGACAGGAAATATTTCCAGCGGCACGGATGAGTACAGGAACCCTGATTCGCATCCCTGCCCGTGAAATAATTGCTCAAAAGGCAGCGCCCCGAATAGGAAACGCACATCGCGCCATGTACAAAGCATTCGATCTCCATATCCGGGGGAATGTTGGCGCGAATCTCTCTGATCTCCGCAAGAGACAGTTCCCTCGCGGCGACCACCCTCTTCGCTCCCAGCTTCCGCCAGAAACGGTATGTCCCATAGTTCGTATTGTTCGCCTGCGTGCTGATATGCCGCTCAATCTCCGGGCAGATTTCCACCGCAAGGTCAAACACAGCCGGATCCGCGATGATCAGCGCATCCGGCCCGATCTCCTTCAATTCCTTAAAATACGTCTTTACCTCTTCCAGATCGCTGTTGTGGGCCAGAATGTTCGCCGTCACATACACCTTTACGTGATGGCTGTGCGCAAACGCGATCCCCTCTCTCATATCGTCGGGGGAAAAATTCCTGGCTTTCGCCCGAAGGCCAAACATCTCGCCCCCGATATATACCGCATCCGCGCCAAACGCAACGGCAGTTCTCAGAACCTCCGGACTGCCGGCGGGAATCAGGAGTTCCGGACGCTTCACCATCTTACCCATCCTCCTTTTTCACTTTCACGCTGAGAGCGATCCCATCCCCCATCGGAAGAATGACGGTATCCAGCCTCCGGTCATGCTTCAGCTGATACAGATATTCCCTCATGCGGCTGTGGATCGTGCGGTTTCTCCGCTCAACGGCAAAGCGGGATTCAATGATGTCCCCGTCCTGCAGCACGTTGTCCGACACCAGAAGCCCTCCGTCCTCCAACAGCCTGAGAACCTCGGGAAGATAGCGGATATACTGGCCTTTGGCCGCGTCCATAAAAATAAAATCAAACCTTGCATCCAGACTTTTCAGGACGTCCATCGCATCCCCCTCAAGCAGAGTAATCCTGTCTTCTTTTTTTGCCCTTTTAAAATTCTCTCTTGCCGCCGGAATTCTCTTTTCGTATTTTTCGATCGTAATGATCCGGCTCCCCTCAGGGGCATACGCGCTCATGAAAAGGGCGGAAAATCCAATTCCCGCGCCCACTTCCAGAATCCTTTCGGGATTCTTTAATCTCATCAGAACTTTCAGGAGGCTCTGCGTCTCCTTCCGGATGACCGGCACGCGCTCCCTCAAAGCCTCCCGCTCGATCTGTTCCAGAAAAGGATCCCCCGGCTCCTCCAAAGAGTTCAGAAAGGTTACCATTCTCTCATCGACAATCATATCATACATCCATGATGATCGGCAGGATCATCGGTCTTCTCTTTGTGCGTTTCCAGATGAAATCGTTCATCGTATCCCGGACCACCAGCTTGATCCGGCTCCAGTCCACATTGCGCTGACGGCTGAGGCACTTATCAACCGCATCCGACAGCACGTTCCTCGCGTCCTCCATCAGTCCCTCCGACTCGCGCACATACACAAATCCTCTGGATACAATATCCGGTCCCGCGAGCAGCCGGCCCGTCCCTCTCTCCAGCGTCATTACCACGATCAGGATGCCGTCCTCCGCCAGATGCTGCCGGTCCCGGAGAACAATATTTCCTACGTCGCCTACGCCGAGTCCGTCCACAAGCACCTCGCCCGTGTGTACTTTATCGACCACTTTTGCTTCCTGCCAGTCTAATTCCAGGACGTCTCCCGACTGCAGCATGAAAATATTTTCCTTTGGGATCCCCAGCGTCTGGGCCAGAGACGCGTTTGCCTTCCTGTGGCGGTATTCCCCGTGTATAGGGATCGCGTACTTCGGTTTCACCAGCGAGTAGATCAGCTTCAGTTCCTCCTGGCAGGCATGTCCGGAAACATGCGCGTCCTGGAAGATCACGTTCGCCCCCTTCTCAGACAGCTCGTTGATCACTCTGGATACGGACTTCTCATTCCCCGGTATCGGATTGGAACTGAAAATCACCGTATCGTTCGGCATGATCGTAACCTTCTTGTGAATGTCCGCCGCCATTCTGGAAAGGGCGGCCATCGACTCGCCCTGGCTCCCCGTAGTGATCAGGACCGTCTTTTCCGGAGGATAATTCTTCAGCTGATCGATCTCGATCAGCGTCTTCTCCGGTATATTCAGATATCCCAGCTCCTGCGCCGTAGATATGATGTTCACCATGCTCCGCCCCTCGACGACCACTTTCCGGTCATATTTGTAGGCGGAATTAATGATCTGCTGCACCCGGTCCACGTTCGACGCGAACGTCGCAATGATAATCCGGGTGTCCCGGTGTTCCGCAAACAGATGGTCGAACGTATGGCCGACCGTCCGCTCGGACTGTGTGAATCCCGGACGCTCCGCGTTCGTGCTGTCCGACATCAGGGCCAGCACGCCCTTTTTCCCGATCTCCCCGAAGCGCTGCAGATCGATCGCATCCCCGAACACAGGGGTGTAATCGACCTTGAAATCCCCTGTGTGTATCACTGTTCCCGCCGGCGAGTAGATCGCCAGCGCGGAAGCATCCTGAATACTGTGGTTCGTCTTTATAAATTCGATCCGGAACTGTCCCAGATTGATGGACTGCCCGTGCCTGACCACCTTTCTTCTCGTACTCCGCAGCAAATTATGCTCGGACAGCTTTTTCTCGATAATTCCCATCGTAAGCTTCGTAGCGTACAGGGGAAGGTTCATCTCTTTCAGCACGTAGGACAACGCGCCGATATGGTCTTCATGTCCGTGCGTAATTACAAATCCTTTTACCTTCTCAATATGATCTCTCAAATAAGTGATGTCGGGAATCACCAGATCGATTCCCAGCATATCATCCTCCGGGAACGCCAATCCGCAGTCCACGACAACAATACTGTCTTCATATTCGAAGGCAGTAATATTCATCCCGATCTTTTCCAGACCTCCCAGCGGGATGATACGCAATTTTCCATTGCTTTCTTTCTTCAATTTTACACCTCCAAGTGTTTACACGCATCCGTTGTTTTCTTTCTTCATACACTCCCTGCACTGCCCGTAAAATTTCAGTTCATGGTCCAACACGTGGAATCCCGTCGCCTGCTCGATATGACGCTCCAGTCCATCCAGGAGATCGTCCCTGAACGGGAAAACCCTTCCACAGGTCTTGCAGATCAAATGATGGTGATGGTGCTTGATTTCTCCCTCAAACAAATCCCCGATCTCATAACGAACGCACCCGTCATCCAGATTGATCCGATCCACCAACTGCATTTTAAGCAGCAGCTGCAATGTCCGGTAAATGGTTGCCAATCCAATCTCAGGATAGTCTTCCTTCACCAGATCGTAAATATCTTCTGCAGTCATATGCTGATCGCGGTGTTCCGCAAGTACTTCCAGGACCAGAAGTCTCTGGTTGGTCACCTTCAGTCCCTTCTCTTTCAGCATTGTTTTAAATTTTTCCTGACTTATAGACATAGTATATTACCTTTCGATCTCAACATCCTCCAGCAGTTCCTCAAAGATTTCCAGCACCGCGTTCAGTTCCGTATCGTCGTCCACGATCTCATAAACGCCCTCCTCCGTATCTTCCGTGTAAGAAACATCCTTCAGAACCATGCACTCGGCGTCTTCTTCCTCCGAAGACGCTACAAGAATATAGAAATTTCCGTTGACCTTCGTCTGTTCCAGCACAAAAAAATCAACTTTCTCTCCCGATCCGTCAGCCGTAAACTGAATCTTTTCCATACCGGCACCCCCACATCTCGATTCTTCGGCAGGCTATCTGGACGGCCTCAGAAATTTTGAATCCAAATATCCCTGCAAAATAAAAACAGCCGCAATTTTATCCACGTATTTTTTGCGGTTTTCCCGCCTTATCTTACATTCTATCAGCGTCCGCTCCGCCTCGGCCGTCGTCAGGCGCTCGTCCCACATCACGACTTCAAGGCCGGTCCGGCGCTTGAGCATTTCCCCGAACTCCAGAGATTTTTTTGCGCGTTCCCCCACGTCATTATTCATATGTTTCGGAAATCCAAGCACGATCAGCTCCACGCCATATTCCCGGATCAGCTCCTCTATGCGTGCGCACGTCCTTCGAAGCTTGTTCTCTTCCTTCCGGTATATGGTCTCTATTCCCTGAGCGGTGACGCACAGGGGATCGCTTATCGCAACGCCCACCGTTCCCGAACCATAATCCAATCCCATGATTCTCATAGTTTCCTATTCTTCCCAGGAATTATGCCGGATATACGTCTTCAGCATCTCCTCGACAAGCTCGTCCCTCTCCATTTTCATGATCAGGCTTCTCGCAGAATTATAGCTGGTAATGTACGTAGGATCCCCCGACATGATATACCCTACAATCTGATTGACAGGATTGTATCCCTTTTCACTCAGCGCCTTGTACACAATCTCCAGTATGTCTCTGGCCTGAATCTGCGGACTGCTTTCTACCTGAAAAAACTGGGTGTTTCTTGTCTCTTTCATATACTTACGTCCTCCAAAAGTATTACACACTCATTCTACCCTAATTGCAAAAAAAATTCAATGCATGATTTGCAAACGGTTCTCAACCGCCACATTTATCAGTTGATTTGTCAGATTTTCCGTTGTTTTCAGACCAATTTTTACGTACTCCCTGGTATGTCCCGTCTGATACACGCCGTCCTGCATGGAAACGGTTTCCTCCATCAGAACCTCAACGGTTCTGCCAATGAAAAAACTCTCGTATTTTTCTCTCTTTTTTCTGCCCAGTTCGATCAGCTCGCTGCTCCTGGCCGCCTTTACCTCCTCCGGGACCTGGTTCTCCATCGCCGCCGCTTTCGTGCCTTCCCGCCTTGAATATTTGAAAATGTGAGTCTCATAAAAATCCACTTTATCTATGAATTTCCTGGACTCCTCAAATTCCTCGTCCGTCTCCTGGGGAAACCCAACGATCACGTCCGTGGTAATGGCAGGAAACTCAAAATACTTTCTCAGAAGTTCGCATTTCTCATAATACTCCCGCGCGGTGTATTTTCTGTTCATGCGCCTGAGAGTCCGGTCGCAGCCGCTCTGCAGAGAAAGATGGAAATGGGGACATACCTTCGGAAGCTCCGAAACCGACCGGACAAATTCTTCCGTAATGATCCCCGGCTCCAGCGAGCCAAGCCGGATCCTTTGTATCCCGTCGATTTCATGAACCGTCCGGATCAGAGGAAGCAGGCCGCTTTGACAGTCGATTCCGTAGGAACTCAGGTGAATGCCTGTCAGTACGATCTCTTTATATCCGTTTGCCGCAAGCGCGCGGACCTCGTTTGCCACATCTTCCGGGCTTCTGCTCCTCACCCTTCCCCTCGCGTATGGGATGATACAGTAGGAACAGAACTGATTGCATCCGTCCTGCACCTTCAGATATGCCCTGACATGCTCCGCAGTCCGGCTCAGGCGCAGTTTTTCATACTCCGCCGACAGTTCCTCCTGCACAAACTCTCTGCTGCGCCTGTCCCTCTGATATTTGTCCAGGATCCCGATCAGATCTTTTTTTCGGTTATTTCCGATTATAATGTCAACCGTTTCATCCATCTCGGATTTTCTGACCTGCGCATAGCATCCCGCCGCGACCACGATCGCTTCCGGGTTCGTTTTTCTCGCGCGGTGCAGCATCTGCCTGGATTTCCGATCGGCGATGTTGGTCACCGTGCAGGTGTTGACAATATAGACGTCCGCCCTCTCTCTGAAAGGTACGATCTCATAACCGTTCTCCTCCAGCATTTCCCGCATGGCTTCCATCTCATATGCGTTTACCTTGCACCCCAGATTGTGCAGCGCCGCTTTTTTCATAAAGTTACTTCCTTTCCCGTACACGGCCGCCATCCTGACCGTCAAACAATATTTTCTTTCTTGACTTTTTACCCCATACCTTTTAAGATGATGGTGCAGCAATCATTGATAAACTGAAATCAAGGAGGAAAATTTCCAATGAAAAGTGTTGAAATTTCTTTAAACTCAATCGATAAAGTAAAATCATTTGTGAATGAGATCGTAAAATTTGACAATGATTTCGATCTGGTATCCGGCCGCTATGTGATCGATGCAAAATCCATCATGGGGATCTTCAGCCTGGACCTGTCCAAGACGATCACGCTGAACATCCACGCTGACAAGGATATCGCAGACATCCTCGCCGCGCTGGCGCCGTACATCGTATAGACAACGATTCAAAAGACTGCTCTTG